>JAGRAW010000568.1 GCA_020434415.1 Bdellovibrionales bacterium | reverse complement strand
CGTTCTTGTCTTCGCGTTAGGGATGTGGAGGGTGCGTAGCAGTCTTCAGACGCCTTGCGTGGAAGACCGAGCGAAGCGGAGCCTGGAGCAAGCCCGACCCGGAGGGAAACGCCCGGTGACAGACCTAATTAGGGGATGATTGGATACGACTTGCTGCTGCAATGGGAGGTTTTCCGTAGATGGGTGGGGATCATTGATGCCAGGTGTTCGCTGGGCAGTGGATCGAGGAGAATGCTTTTCCCGCGAGAGCGGCTCGGGAAAAGAATGGCCGGTTGCACGGGAATTGACGGAGCCCCTCCAACCGGGGATCATCAGCGGCAACGTTAAGCCGCAGCAATCGTGTCTAAATTGAACTCCTCGAGCGGACGCTTCGATGGAAACTCGCCGGATCTACCACATCACTCACGTTGAGAATCTGTTGTCCATCGTCGCTCAAGGCAGGCTCTGGAGCGATGCGCAGCGCCTCGCCCGTCAGCTCCCCACAACGAACATCGGGCATGCACACATCAAGGAGCGACGACTCCGGCGAGCGGTTCCGTGTGCGGCACGCGGCATGCTGGGTGACTACGTACCGTTTAACTTCTGTCCTCGGTCGGTGATGCTATACGTCATTCACCGTGGATCTGTGCTTGGTTACGACGGCGGTCAGGAGCCAATCATCCACTTGGTGAGCACCGTGGGAGCGGCCGTGAATTCCGGCCGACCGTGGGCCTTTACGAATCGGCATGCGGAGTTGGCGTATGCCGAATATTTCGACTCGGTCGGCGAGGAAAAGCGGGTGGACTGGAACGTTATGCCGATGGACTACTGGGCCGGTAACGAAGAGACAAAGGAGAAGCGCCAAGCGGAGTTTCTGGTACACGACTGGTTTCCCTTTGGATCGATTGAGGAAATCGGTGTTCGATCCAAGAGGGTAGCGGAAAACGTCGAAAGGATTCTTGGAAGCACCGGGTTTTGCCCAGGTGTGTCACTTGAGCCGTCGTGGTACTATTGAGAATTGGCAGCCAATCATGATCGAACTCACTCGCGGAAATCTACTTGAGGCGGAGACCGAAGCCATCGTGAACACGGTGAATACCGTGGGAGTGATGGGCAAAGGGATCGCGTTGCAATTCAAGAAGGCGTATCCGGAGAACTTCCGAATCTATGCCCTGGCCTGCGCGAGCAAGGAACTTGTACCCGGCAAGATGCTTGTAGTGGAGAATCGGGAGCTGGCGGGGCCTCGCTACATTATCAATTTCCCGACGAAGCGTCACTGGCGTGGGAAGTCGAAGATGGAGGACATCGAGTCCGGTTTGTGTGCGCTAGTGGCGGAAGTGAACAAGCTTCAGCTCAAGTCGCTCGCCCTACCGCCGCTTGGATGCGGTAATGGTGGACTGCGATGGTCAGAGGTCTTGCCAAGAATTAGGCGTGCGTTCGAGCCGCTACCGAACGTGCGGGTGCTGGTGTTTGAACCTGGCGCTGCACCTGGACCTCAGAAGATGCTCGACCGCACGAGTCGTCCGAACATGACTCCCGGTCGAGCAGCTGTCCTCTGCCTGATGAATCGTTACCTGGTGCCGGGATATCCGTATCGATTGTCGATGCTCGAAATCCAAAAGCTTGCGTACTTCATGCAGACAGCTGGGCAGCCATTGCGATTGAACTTCCAGAAGCATCACTATGGCCCATACGCCGACAATCTTCGTAAGGTGCTTGAGCGTATCGACGGCCACTTCATTGAAGGCTACGGCGACGGCGTCGGTACGAACTCGCCTGAAACACCGATCACGCTTCTTGCGGATGCTGCCGTTGAAGCGGAAGAGTTGTTAAGACATGACGGCCCGACACAGGAGCGTTTCGACGCCGTGTCGAACCTGATCGAGGGCTATGAGACGCCCTACGGCATGGAGCTGCTTGCTACGGTACATTGGGTGGCAACGCAGGAGTTGGAGGCGGCGACAGCCAGTGTCGATCAGATTGTTGCGCGAGTCGCTGCATGGAACACGCGCAAGAGCGAGCTGATGACGCCAACCCACATTGCATCGGCCTGGTCCACGCTCAAGCAAAAAGAGTGGGTATAACGCCTCGCATCGAAGCCGCAGTATTCTAGCGCTTTGGATGGACGCGCTCGGAAGATCTCACGAAGCGCTCCGCCCATCTGCGAATCGCACAGGTGTTCAGAAAAATCTGAAACCGCACGCAGTTCACGAAGTGCTTTACCACGATCGACGGGTCG
>JAGRAW010000567.1 GCA_020434415.1 Bdellovibrionales bacterium | reverse complement strand
TCTCCGGCGCCAAGGTCAAGGTGGCTGAGGATTACGCCGCCGAAGATGTTACCAAGGCCGTTGGTGTCCTTCGGGAGCATCACGATGCGCACGCGGGGAATATCCGCGCCCGAGGGGGAGACCTTGGTAGTGATCAGTTCGGAGTTGGTCACGTTGTGCTCCTTGTTCGTTAGGGATTCTCTAGGGGTTCGCTAGGGGACATTGTTGTGGTCGATAAAGGCTAGCTGCTTCGCGAGCATCCATCCCCGGCGCTCATTGGGAAGGAACACCTCGACCCAATCGCCCCGGCGTTCTCGTGTCTCCACCTCTGCTCCGTCATGCAACACGAAAACTACTTGAAACTGATTTGAATCTCCAGAATGGACTTTGGCCGAATCAGTGGCAACCACCGCTGCGTTGCGAGAGCGTTGTTCCGGCGTAAGCGCCAACTCGCGACCGCCGATTCTGCCTGGTCGAGTGCCGAACACCAAAACGGCAAGGTAGATGGCGACAAACAGGAGCGGCAATTGAGCCGTTCGTAGTAGCGGCTGATCTAGTACTGCCGAAGCGCTAAGAAGGAAAAGAAACGCTCCGTAGCAAACGAAGAAAGCGACTTGGAGCTGGAACTGCGTGAAGAGAGTGTACGGAATATCGAGGAGGCCCTTCCAGCTGAACCACCCTCGTCCCTGCTGCTCTAACTGGTCGACCGCTTGCTTGCGAGTGAGCTGCAAGTTCGCGAGGACATCCGCATTAGCCGGGAGCTCAGAGAGCGCCTGTCGATAATGCGCGATAGCGCTACCGTAGGCATTAAGGCGATACTCTGTATTGGCGAGATTGTAGAGCAGGTGGCCGTTGTCGAAACCGGCTGCGATAAGTTTTCGATACGCTTCCCGAGCAGCTTCGTAATCGCCCTGCTCATACGCTACCTGAGCTTTTTCCGCCAGGAGCGTCGGTGTTGCGGGGTCTGCAGCGTGTGCCCGGTTTGTCGACCCACCCAAAAACAGCGCGACGCCTCCGAGCAAAAGCAGAGGAGCTAAGGAGGAAACGCCGGGATGAGTCGCGAGGCTACTCTCTATGCGCTCGATGCTTTCTCGGGCAGTGCGCGCGGTATCAGCGGGCAAAGGTGTCCTCCCGCCGGAATAGATGACGGCATCAAGCCGCTTCATGCAATCGGTGTATGCAGCCACAGCATCGCGACCCACCCCAATGGATGTCAGCAGCGCACCGGCCTCCTCGGTGGTGAGACTCTCGGCGGAACGCCCGGAGCGGTCGCTCACATAGGCTACCAATGCGCCACGAAGTCTCTCAGCACTTTCCAGAGTTGATGCCTCTCCTTGTGCCGCGTCAAGCGCGGAGAGTGCGGTAGGGTAGGCCGTTCGCATTCGCTCGACGCGAGGATCTACTACTTGGGTGCGTCTGCGGAGCACGCGGTAGAGCCCGTAGGAAAGGAGCGGCAGTACGAGCAACAATGCGAGTTGAACAGCGCCTGGAAGACGAGAACGTGATGTGAGCAGCATGGCACCGACATGCTGCGGTAGCAGGTCTTCGTTCAGCACCCGAACCTGCTGTTTCTTCGGTTCAGCCGTTGCAGCTTGCATGCTGGCGGGCGCGCCGGAAACGACCAGTTGTTCCTGAGTCTCCCCGGGAAGCACCTGCACGGTGCGGTCCGGGGTGGTAACTATCTCGTATTTTTCGGTCTCCGGATTGAAGACCGGAACGCGAAATACGGGTAGGTGTAGCTCGCCCGAGCGTTGGGCGATGAGCGCCATGCGGAAGGTCTTGGTAAAGAGAATCTTGTTGCCAACCACTTCAGTAACAACTTCCGGCTCCTCATCATAGCGTTTGAACCCTAGTGCCTCGATATCGACTTCAGGAAGCTGCAACGGACGTAGGTTTGCGGTGCCGGTCAGCAGTAAATGATATGAGATGCTCTCGCCTTGCTTGAGGGTGGTGCGGTCCGCTTTTGCGGAGACCTTGACCGTCCCGACCGGAATATATGGGACGTCGAGCGGGGGAGGGGGCAACGGCTGCACTCGCAGCGTAATGGGTTCGGTGCTTACCGTTACCTGTCGCGTAGCGTAGCCTCGAGAAAACAGGAAACGATCAAACAGCGGGTCCGAAATACCGAACCGCCTTCTGGCACCGGGTTGGCTGTGTAGGAGCTGTGCTTGCAAGGTGCGTGGCGGAATTTCGAGAGTGCCCGCTTTCGTCGGGATCAATACCTCGAGAAAGGTGTGGACGGTCG
>JAGRAW010000566.1 GCA_020434415.1 Bdellovibrionales bacterium | reverse complement strand
GCCTTCTTCGACGTTGAAGTTCTCTGTCGCCACAATCGCCGGGCGGGTGACGCCATGAATTGAAATCGCAATCCGCTCGCCGGCTTTCAACGACGCGACCACCGGATCCCCTTGGCGATACGTCGTTTTTATATTACCGAAGGAGTCGACGTACCCGATTACCCCGTGCGGGGCGTCGGGTATGGCATCCAGAGGCTCCAGGCGGGTTCCAAGGAAATCGAACTCGTCTCGCGCCACTTTTCCTACGAGCGGCGGAAAAACATCACGCGATCGAAACTGGGAACCACCGCGGTCGACATTCACCGTGTAGAGCTCCTCGATATCGGTGCGAACGAAGCTTAACGAATAGCCACTATTGACGACTAAGGCCGGAACGCCGGAGTTCAGTCGGGCGAAGACAATCCCCTCTCCTTCGTTGTTTTTGCGTGCATTCGAACGGTCACGTCGCGGCGCGCAGTTGGCATAAATAATGGTTTTCTCAGGACGGAGGGACTTGTCCTGCAGTCCAAGCTGCGCAACCTCGAAACCCAGGGCAATCGTATCGAAGCTCGCGACGGAGGTACCCCAAACGTGGTAAGTGTCCGGAAGCTCTTTCATCAAAGCTGATACCATTTCGGCGAAAGCTAAATCGCCGGGGCTGTAGTCGGCTATGACGTGAACAAGGCCTCTCATGTCGTTTCCTCGGTAGATGCCGCGATAGTGGGCGAAAATAAAACAGGCGGCTCGGGTTGCACTCTAAGAGTATACCCGGGCCGCCTGGTTAGCGAACGTTCACTGAAGAAAAAGCTCTTCTGTAAACGCTATGGCTTTAAAGCGTGGAGATTGTACGGTCTAGTGTCCGCACTTTCCTTCTGCTTCTTCGCCACCATGCGAGTCGCCGCACTTCTCTTCGCCATCGGTTTTCTCGCCGCACTTTCCTTCTTCGCCGCCTTCCTTGTCGCCGCACTTGGTCTCTTCACCGCACTTACCTTCGCCGCACTTTCCTTCTTCGTCACCGAGAAGTACGGAGGACTTGGTAGCGGTCAAGTCGAGTGCTGCAGCATCCTGCGCGAGGTGATGTCCGAAACCGAACACGAGCGCGGCAAAGTAAAGGCTGCAAACAGTGATGATCTTTTGTGTCTTGGACATTTTCATGGAGTCCTGTCTCCTAATTATTGACAGTTTTGGTGAAACATTCCGCGCAATACAACCTCGCCGGATAGCACGGGACTATATCAGAGCTCTTAAGTCAGAGCGATCACTGAGTATGCTCGAAAACCGGAAAAATATGTCGCAGGACCAACGCTTCAGGGCACGTAGGGCTATTTTTCGGGCAATAGATTCTCGATGAGCCGGTCCCGGACAGCCGGCGACCCTTGGGGGGCTGCCTCAGCGGGAGGAACGGACATGCGCTCCGCCGGGGTGGGGCTCAAAAACGTCTCTCCCTCGATCAGAGCGGACTCCCCCTCGGAGGGCAGCGCCTCCGAGGAAGCATCGGCAGGTAGAGCTGCGTCCGCCGGTTGTCCGCCCGACGGATTCGAAGGCAAGACAGCAGCGCGTGAAACGACCGCGCGTTTTCGGTGAGACCTGAAAAACGTCTCGGGCATATCGTCCCGGCGGAGGGCAAGCGACAGTGGAATGCGCAGACGCTGACCTAACTGAAGATTCATCGGATCTACATGAGGGTTCTGCTCCCGTATCAGCGGCCATTTTGACGCTTCTCCGGAATACCACTTGGCGATAAGCGCGAGATTCTCGCCGCGGAATTTGATGGTGTGGTGCAGAAATGCCGGCCCCGGCACGACGACCGGTGTTGTCACCCTCGGACTGCATGCCAACGTAAAAAATAAAGCAGCCGCAAGGAAACGAGCCAAGACAGTCCTCCTTTGGAAAGAGTGAGTATAGCCCTTACTCTCTGCGGCTAACAAGGTTGCCGGTTCTAACTTAACCTACATCAAGTTGGCTGGTGCTCGGTTATCAGGCATCCTACTGGAAGTTGTTTCAAGAATGGGGTCCGTGAGCGCTCTACCCGGTTGTTCACTGGCCAACTACTCACTTCATTGGTCACTGGCGATCGTGTGGTCACGCAGACACTTGTGGTCACGCAGACGACGGCAGGAGATAGCGCTCTCACTGGCTTGTGAGTCCTAATTCGAACGAAGATGTCGTTCGGGGCTTGTCTGCTGCAGCGGGTGCCGATTGGTGTTCTTCTCTTTATGGGAACTCCCAGACCAAAAGACCAGCGTTTCAT
>JAGRAW010000565.1 GCA_020434415.1 Bdellovibrionales bacterium | reverse complement strand
GCTTCTTGGAAGAAGTGGCGGAGGACCTTTGTACTGTTTGCTCTCATCGCTTCGCCGGTGATTTTGTCCTCTCAGGTTGGAAGGCCAAGGGACCGCCAATCAGCTTTCCCCAAGAGGCAGGAAGTCATGGAGGACCTGGTTTCACGGAAACTCATGCGTTCGCCCTGGTGCCGCGCTCTGCTCCGCTGTTGCCGAGAGGCGAATCGCCTGTACGCCATGGTGACCTTCGGGCTGCTGCCCTCGAGCACCTGCGCCGCCTCCCCCGACGAAAGCGTCGCTTCGCGACCGAGAACGGAACTCGAACATTTCGCGTAATGAGCTATAACGTGCACAGCTGTATCGGCACCGATGGAAAACTTGACCCGGCCCGGATCGCCAAGGTGATCGCCGCCTACAATCCTGATGTCATTGCGCTGCAGGAGCTTGATGTCGGTCGGGCGCGCACACAGCATTTGGATCAGGCACAAGAGATTGCCAGGGATCTGGAGATGGATTTCCATTTTCACCCTGCATTGGAAATCATCGAGGAACGTTACGGAGATGCCGTTTTGAGCCGGCTTCCGATGAAACTGCTGCATGCCGGTCCCTTGCCCACGACCTCTGGGCGTCGGCAGAGGGAACCACGGGGTGCGCTGCTGGTAGAGCTGGAATTCAATAAGACTGCTATCCGTTGCCTTAATACCCACCTGGGGTTATCGCCCGCGGAGCGGCTGCGACAAGCAGAGGCGTTGCTCGGCGACGAATGGCTCGGTCGCTCGCAGCAACCCACAATCATTTGTGGCGATTTGAATGCCTCTGCGGGTAGTCGCGTGTACACACTGTTTGCAGGTCGTTTCGAAGATGCTCAGCTTTGTGTGGCCGATCGGCGTCGTGTTGCCACCTGGTCGTCCACGCTACCGGTGCGTCGAATAGATTATATCTTCGTCAGTGAACACTTCGAAGTCGTGCAATGTTTTGCTCCGCGAAACAGCAGCACGAGAGTCGCGTCAGACCATTTGCCCGTGATTGCAGATGTGACGCTGCGTTAGCCGATAGATGCTGTCTCTGACAGTTTCTCAAGCACAGCGAGTGCTTGCTGCTCAGTAGAGACTCCTGCTTCAACGACAAGCAAAGTGGCTCCTTCATCTTGGTTTGGGGGGACAAAGCTGTGTCGCTGTGCATCCGCAAGCTCGAGCCGACCATCGGAAACGGTCTCTTGAGTGCTTCGAGTAGAGAGGCGCCTTGCCTGCTCCTCGCGACCGATTTCACAGTGTACGATAATACAACGAGCGTTCAACTCCCTTGCCAGTGTCTGCGCCGTGACTCGGTGACGTCGCTCGGCAAATGAGGCATCAAGCACGACGATACTATGTCGGGCGAGTTGTTCCCGCGCCGCTGCGAAAAGGGCGTCGTAGGTCGCCTCGATTCGGTCTGCTCCGTAGAGCCCTTGTCCATACGAATCCGTTCGTCCGGAACCATGGTCCGGAAAGAGATTTTTACGCAAACGGTCGGTTTGGAGATGTTCGGCACGTAAGAGCGTGCACAAATACGCGGCAAGGGTGCTCTTCCCGCTTCCCATGAGTCCCGCAAAGACGATCAGCGCGGGTTTCTGCGCATTCGCAGCGTAACGACAAGCGAGGCCAAGGAGTTGCTCAACATCTCCCA
Source organism: Bdellovibrionales bacterium (assembly GCA_020434415.1). GTDB lineage: Bacteria > Bdellovibrionota_C > UBA2361 > SZUA-149 > SZUA-149 > JAGRAW01. The sequence continues at coordinate 588 of JAGRAW010000565.1, read as the reverse complement.
GAGGGCCCAGATATGCTGAAGATGCAGGATGCTGGGCGTGTTGCAGGGCACGAAACAGGGTCACTTTCGCTCGCACTAGTGCTCGGTAGACGCGGTAAAAGCGAAGAAGCTGCTGGTCGAAGACAGCCGGTAAGCGAGCGAAATATTCCTGCGCCACCGTTGCTCCAAAGTCGCTGCGACGGAGGTAGTCGAGGTCCATCAACAGAAACGCGATATCATCGAGGGCATCGAGTGTTCGAAGTGTGTCATTGAACTCCAGGCAGTCGAGCACCTCGATTGCGCCGTTATGTACAACCACATGCTCGGAGCGCAGATCACCATGTCCATCGATGTAGAATCCCTGCTCGATTCGACGCTCAATCGTAGATGGGCCCTGCTCCACAAATTCGTTGGTGTAGTCGCTGAGATATTCGAGCGCAGTTTGAGCAGGCGCTGAGAACAGCGGACGACCGTTTCGTTTCAGTGCTCGAATGTTGTCCAGTGCCAGCTTTTGCGTAGTCTGCCACTGTCCCTGTGGCTTCTGAGGTTTCGCCAGTGCTTCTTGATGAAATGAGGCGATGCGCTCGGCGGTCTTCTTCGCGAGCTGTT
>JAGRAW010000564.1 GCA_020434415.1 Bdellovibrionales bacterium | reverse complement strand
GGAGGGGCTTGTGCTGCGAATCGACGGCAAGGCCGAATGGCAGGAAGTGCTGCAAGAGCTCGAGCAGTTTCTTGGCGGACGGAAGAAGTTTTTCGAAGGGGGCGAAGTCTCGATTGAATGGTTGGAACGCTTACCGACGAAGGAACAGAGCGGGCACCTCGAGACGCTCCTGCGGGAGGAATACGGCATGGAAATAATTTCCCGACGAAAGCGATTGGCTCGTGAGGCGCGACGAGACGATGTCTTGGAAGGTGAGAGCGAAGACAAGGAGCGGCAGCGCTCGGGGGTGACGATTCCTCTGTTCGACGAGGTGAAGGAACATAACGATATCTTCGCGCTCACGGGACCGGAATCCCCGCGTGCTTCCTTACAAGACCAAGTAGAGCGCTTCACTAGCGAAACTTTGGGGGATCTTTACACAGGCGCGGGAAGCTCCAGCAGTTCCTCCGGGGAAGGCCGTGAATCCCCGGAGCAACTCCGTCGCCGCTACATCAATCGGGTCGCTCGCTTGTTGGGCGATGAGGTGTATTACGAAGATGAGGCGAACGCGAAGGTGGTCTACGGCACGCTACGTTCCGGTCAACGGGTCGAGACACCGTTTTCACTGATCGTCGTGGGCGATGTGAACCCCGGCGCAGATTTGGCAGCGGGTGGAGATATAATCGTGCTCGGAAGTCTGCGCGGCACCGCTCACGCCTCTGCATATGATGATGACTCGTTCGATAGAGTGATCATCGCTTTGCAGATGCAGCCAATGCAGCTCCGCATTGGCTCGGTAATTTCTCGAGGCAGTGAAGATGTGGTGCAGGGCGCGGAAATCGCCCGCATCGAGAATCGCCGTATCATCGTTGAGCCGTTCAGCCCGCGAAAGCTGTTCGGCCGCAAGCTTCGATAATTTTGAGTCAGACGAATTCGGTCAGCGAACTAATTGGTAGCAACCTAACGGTCGGGGGATACAATGACAGGTCGGTCTATCGTAATCACTTCAGGGAAGGGCGGGGTCGGTAAGACCACCACGACGGCTAACTTAGGTGCGGCATTATCGATGAAGGGCAAGCGCGTCCTCGTCATCGATGGTGACATCGGCCTGCGCAATCTTGATGTCATAATGGGCCTCGAGAACCGGATCGTCTTCAATCTGGTGGATGTGGCCAAGGGGGTGTGCCGGGCGCAGCAGGCAATCATCAAATCGAAGAAGTCCAACAATCTCTTTCTTCTGCCCGCATCGCAGACTGACGATAAAGATGTCATTTGCCCTGCGGACATGCAGGATTTGGTGAAGAAGCTTAAGCAGGAATTTCACTTTATTTTGATCGACTCTCCTGCGGGCATCGAACAGGGTTTCAGAAATGCGTGTGCAGGCGCTGACGAGGCGCTGCTGGTGACGACCCCCGAGGTCTCGGCCATCAGGGATGCAGATCGGGTAATCGGCCTGCTGGCAACACAAGGACTGGAAACCAGTTTGATTATCAATCGCGTCGACAAGGACATGGTCCGTCGGGGCGATATGCTCTCGCCGCAAGACGTGATTGACATTCTCGGCATCGAGCAAATCGGCCTCGTTCTCCGGGACAATGAAGTGGTCGTTTCGGCTAACACAGGAGAGCCGGTGGTCTACAATCCGAAATCCAAAGCTGGATTGTCGTTCCTCCGCATTGCGGAGCGATTGATTGGAGGTGAAGTACCTGTCGAGGATTCTGACTTCGGTTTGAGTCTTTGGGCAAAAATCGGAAAGCGGCTGCGTGCGGCGTAGAGGGATGCCTTCTGGGAAAGGTATTACGGACAACCAGAATTTAAAGGTGAGCCAGTGTTCGGAAATATAACCACGCGCTTCTTCAAAAAGAATCTCTCGACGGTGACTGCCAAAAACCGCTTGCAGATGGTGCTCGTCCAAGATCGCTCCGGAATGTCCAACAAGGAGATGGAGCTCTTCAAGAAGGATCTGCTCGATGTCATCGCGAAATATTTCGTGATTGAGAAGAAGCATCTCGAAGTCAATTGGCAGCGAAACGAACAAGAGACGGCACTCGTCATCAACACACCAGTGACCGGTCGATTGAAAGCAGCCAAAAAACGCGCAGCCGCAGGCTAGCCGCAACGTCTCCGCCACTCGCTTAAGGCGCAGGCAGACAGTTTCAGGCACAGGGCAGTGTTTTTGGCACAGCCCAGTGTTTTCGGGCACAGCCCAGTGTTTTCGGGCACAGCCCAGTGTTTTCGGGCACAGCCCAGTGTTT
>JAGRAW010000563.1 GCA_020434415.1 Bdellovibrionales bacterium | reverse complement strand
TCAGCCCCAAATTGAGCACTACCTGCTGAATCTGCGATTCATCGACTTTTACTGAAATTGGCGTTCCGTCGGAAAGAATTTCCCAAGTGACCTGCTCGCCGCACAACACCTCTAGGGTCCGAACGGCATTCGCCAAGACGACCTGCAGATCGCAAACTTGGGCTCTGACGATCTGCCGCTTGCTGAATGACAGCAATTGGTCGGTCAACACATGGGCAGCATCACTTGCGCGTTTGATGGAGTCCGCGGCTCGACGGTTCGGATCATCGGCGGAAAGGTTTCGCTGCAGGAGTTCGGCATAGCCGGAGATCGCGGTCAGCAGGTTGTTGAAATCGTGGGCAACGCTACCGGCAAGCCTCGCAGCGGCCTCCATTCGGTCATGCCACAGCATGCCACCGACCGCTTGTTCCGGATCGGGCGTCGACTGAAGGGGGCTCTGCTTGGCTTTCGCGGACATTGACTCAATCAGTATCTGTTGTCGGGCTACGGCACCACGCTCATAGTAGGGGAATGGCCGTCGTAAAGAAACCACCGGAAGGGCTTTTCCTCTGCTGCCGCGGAATTCTCTTCTGCGCCTTGCCGATGGCACTCGACGGTGCTGAAAACTTATGTGCCCATAGCTAGTTAGGACCGAGGCGTGCGTTCGGTGGACGCTCAGGGTACACGCTCGCGAAAGCGCTTCATAACTAATGGGTATACAACAGCCTCTTTGATAAGTCGGGGTGAGTAGCGCGCTGCTCGAACTTCTTCGCTTGGCTTCTACCAAGCAAAGAAGTTCGGTGCTTCCTCGAACACGGTTTTCTGAGGTTGTTTGAGTTTCAGCTTACCGTTTTCTAGGTGTGCGGACGCAGAGCCGGATTGATGAGGAGAAACTCTTTAGTCCCCCGGCGGTATTCGAGCGGAGCGACGCTCCGCTGGGCTACCGCCGCGGGTGGTACTTAGTGTTCCTTTTTTTAATTTGGCTCTCATGGAGGTTACCATGGCCAAGACACGAATTTCGCTGTTCGACGACAACATCACCCTGAGTTACGATGAGCACACGGCATCGCGTCGCGAAGAGTCTCGCATGCAATCTGGCCAATCCGTCGAGGATTGGCTTGGAAGCGACGACTTTGAGGACGAGGTGAGCCCGAAGTCGTTCGATGACTTGCTCGAGGAATGGTATGGAGAGGATGCAGACAGCGTCTTCTACGAGGCCCTAGAGGAACTCTGTCGAAGTCTAGGCATCGAGCTCTGAAAGAGCCCCGATCCGCCAGCACCAGGCGACGATGTAAATCACGTCGCCTGGTGGCCTTCTTGTGCTGCACGCCTTAGAGGAAGCTCGAATTTCTTTTCTTATCCTTATCCAGCAAACAAACGTGGGCGAACTTGTAGTGAGTTGATGACGTCCCTCGCGCCTGCGTCTACCGCGCTAACTTCGGCCTCCTGCCGAGCCAAAACAGAGTCGACCCGACCGTCTTAGGTCGTGACTCCCCTAGCGCCTTGCACCTCGACCCGTTCTGTCGTTGATACGAACGGGTTGAGCAAGGTAGACAATCCACTCAAATTCCGCTTACTCGGACAATATCTTGATTCTTCTAGCGAATTTCTCGGACTTCGTGGGTAGGTAAGGCCACTTAACGCTCAGGTTTTTCGTCCCGCCGGTCGATTCAAATGGGGAATGGATTCACTGTCGTCAGGAGTAGCAGTAATGGATTGCTGCGAAAGTCCGGCGGACGCGCTGATTAACGATCAGGCAAACTCCCGTTTGCTGCGAGCGCTTCGGCTAGATGCACGCCTTAACTCCCCCCGCTCGCGGGAGATGTTGTTCTATGCGCTTTGCGAAACGTCGCTGTTGATACTACTCGGCGGTCCGACGGAGGCTCCTCCAGGGGCGCAGACCGCGATCGATGATCGTGGGTACTCCCGCTTCCAAGTAGGGACGAACATTCCCCTGGTGCTGCTGAGCACCGACAAGGGGCTCAAGGTCCTACCCGCGTTCAGCGATGCCGCTGCCGCACGTAAGCTTGGTCTCACCGAGCCCCACTCGCTATTGCTACGAGGCCCGGAAGTGTTGGAACTGCTGCTGGCGACCGATGCCCACTACCTCGCACTCAATCCCGGAAGTGCCGAGGCGGTTGAGCTTCCCCGTGAGACGGTTGCCTTCTTGGTGCAAGCATTGCGCTCAGGCGGTGCGCTGCCGTCCGAAAATTCGGTCTTGGGGAACGAGCCGAACTAGCCGGCCATTCGTGGAGA
>JAGRAW010000562.1 GCA_020434415.1 Bdellovibrionales bacterium | reverse complement strand
CATTGCAAACCATTCGATTGCCGGCTGAATCGAGGCAATGCGGTATGATCGGGGGAGCACTCCTTCCGGCATCGCTACGGATGCAGCGTGAGTCCACGGTCCGACCACGAGTCGGCTGTTGCGGCTCACTCGCGCCACGGAAGACGCGCGCAGCTGTCGGTACTGAGCAATTTGCTGTTCCAAAAAGGGGTCGAACCAGCCGCCCATAATGAGCGCCGGCGCTGCGCTCTCCGACGCAGGTATCGCTCTACGCTTCTGCCAGTATGTTTCATCGGTGCGGTGGTGCTTCCACTCTTCGAGAAAGGACGCCGCCGCTGTCGGGATGGTCGGCCACTGTGCTGCTTCCGCGGCTACTGTTTGAGGAGGCGGGAGGGTCCATCCCCGGCGCAGGGCCCAAAATAAACCGCTCTCCAGAGCAAAGGTGTTTCCAGGATGTAGAACCGGGTAGAAATCATCGCTTCCAATCTGACTTATCATTCCGTCGATTCGGGGATCATCAGCGAGTGCCCACTGGGTGTAGGCAAAATAGGAGCCGCCCCAGGTGAACAGGCGTCCATTGTAGAAAGGTTGTTGCTCCACCCAAGCAAGAAGTGAAAGTCCGTCTGCTCGTTCGTGCACGAACAGCTCATCAACGGATCCTTCGGAGCCGAGTGTGCCGCGAGTCCCTTGCACCACGACCGCGTAGCCTCGTCGTGCCCAGAGACGGCCAATCCCTTGCACCATCGCTTCCGTCTTTGGCCCGTCCGGAAAAGGAGCTCGAATGAGAATGCTGGGAACCTTCTCTTTGAACATTGGGCGATACACTCTGCCGCGAAGCAGGATCCGATCCGCGGTCGGAAGGCTAAAGTGTTCTTCGGTCACGAACCGGTTGGTTGCCGGAGCAAGAGAGGTCTGTGTTTCGAGATAGTACGATGGTAAGGCGCAGCCATGCAGCAAGAAGAGGAGCGGCAGCAGACTAAGGGTGCGTCGCTCGCACCGAAGAAGCAACTGTCCCGTCACCAATATGAATCCGGCGATTACGAAGTGAAACGGTATCGGGACCCACGCCGGCATCACGGGGGTGGCGATGATTCCATGCAGGTAGGCAAGGTAGGAGATGGCTCGGAGCAAGGTGCAGGCCGCGTACACCGACGACAATAGCACCAATCCATACCCCCAGAGCGGACGTTTCGGAAGCGACTGAGCTTGCGCTCGACGCAGGACATGCGCTCCCGCAAAAATCAAAAGACATTGAATCGCAAGCAGCGACGGGTAGCTGATTGTGCCTGACTGCCACTGTTCAAACGGTGGTAGGAATGACGGCTCCCAAAGCGATACCAGAAGTTGGCCGAGCACCCGTCCCACGAATAGCCCGAGCAGAATTGCAAGCAGAGGCGTCATTCGCTCAGCGCGCACGGTGCTCTAGCTCCTGTGAGAACATGCTTCGGTAGTACCGGTACCAATTGCTCTGAAATTGCTCTTTCGGGTCGTAGCGAAGCTTCTCTTTGAGAAAGCTGGCGAACTGTGGATAGGCTCGGCAGAGCTGCGCTTTTGTCGCGAAGCGATGATACGTAAGGTAATACGAGCCGCCGAAGCCCAGGGCAATGTCAATGAGGGCGCGGAAATCATCAGCGACCTTGGCGATGCCGGGGCGACAGTGATCCACGTGGAGATTGAAGATGATGCAGGCGTATTGTTCCTTTGCCCAAGGCAGAAAGCTTTCCTTGTCTGCCTCGATTAAGCGTATCGTACCGTAGATGATATCTGTGCCGGACTGCCGCGCGTATGTTCGGACCGCGGTAAGGAAATTGCCGATACTCTGTTGAGGCACGTAGACTTCGGTGATCATCTCGCTTCCACGGCATGTCGCATTGCGACGCCGATCTATTTCGTGGTGATAGTCATCGATGTAGGTGCTCATCTGCATTTCGTCAGACCAGTAGGTTTGGCCGTCGGTCCTCATGTAATGTGCGCTGTATTCGTCAAACGCACGCTGCTTGTCTACATGAGCAAGATAAAGGAGCTCCCACCATTGTGCCGCGTCCAACTCGAATTCGCTTTGAGGATCGTGTTCGAGGTTCGGTTCCGGCCGATAGCAGGAGAAAACTCCGCGATGTAAGAAATCTGCACTCCGGGAGTTGCAGCAAAACTGGAAGTCGCCGTAGGTATATCCCTCTCGCTTTGCGTGTTCGAAATCGGAGAAAAGATTTTCGGACGTGATGATCCGCACCCGTCGCCGCATTTTTTGGCGTTCGACGAGTCGGAGCTGCGCTTCTACGATGACGCCGAATAG
>JAGRAW010000561.1 GCA_020434415.1 Bdellovibrionales bacterium | reverse complement strand
GTCGTCGATAAATTAAATGGTGAGAGGAATTAATTCCGGCTTCGCTTTCCCTCGATGATGACGTAAACTGCGAGGCGCGTGACTTCTGCATACCTTTCAGATTTAAATGAAGCTCAAAAGCGGGCGGTACTCCATACCGAGGGCCCGCTTCTTATCTTCGCCGGAGCGGGCAGCGGTAAAACGCGCGTGCTGACCCGGCGCATCGCTCACCTGCTGCTCGAGCGACACGCTGCCAGCTACGGGATTTTTGCGGTCACGTTTACCAACAAGGCCGCCCGCGAAATGAAGGAACGAGTTCAGACCCTTTTGCCGGCGGCAGCTCCGGACATTTGGGTTTCGACCTTTCACTCTAGCTGTAGCCGGATACTTCGTGCGCATGCCGATCTGCTAGGCTACACATCGCGCTTCGCAATCTACGACACGAGCGACTCGCTTTCTGTTCTAAAGAAAATTTTCAAGCGGCTTGATATCGACCCACGAGCCGTCGAGCCGCGCGCCATCTTGAGCAGAATCGATCGCGCCAAGAATGATTTTCGCTTTCCCGACAGCTTCGAGGGCACCGGCTCCTATGGCGGAAACAGCTCATTTGGAGCTTTCTACGACGGCGATAATTTCGCTGATCTCTATCGCGCCTATCAGAAGGAGCTCCTTCAAGCCAATGCGATGGACTTTGGTGACTTGCTGTGCAACGTCGTAACCCTGTTCAAGCTCGAGCCGAAGCTACTCGCTCGCTACCAGACGCGATTCAGTCACCTTCTGGTAGATGAATATCAGGACACGAACCACGTCCAGTATCTCCTCATTCAACAACTCGCAGGCGCTCATCGAAACCTCTGCGTGGTCGGTGACGACGATCAATCGATATATGCCTTCCGCGGCGCCACCATCCAAAACATCCTCAATTTCCGCGAGGATTTCCCCGACGCGGAAACGGTCACTTTGGACTTGAACTACCGCTCGACGGAAACGATCCTTTCCGCGGCAAATTCTCTCATCGCCCGCAACCGTAAGCGTCAGCCGAAACAGATGCGCCCGGTACTGGACCGCGGAGAGCCAATTATCCACTACGGTGCGCAAGACGAGCGCGACGAAGCACGATTTATCGGCGAAGAAATAGCCGCGCTGCTTCGGCAAGACATCGCCTTCAATGAAATTGCCGTGCTGTATCGTACGAATGCACAATCCCGAGCACTGGAAGAAAAATTCGGCGCACTTGGCATCCCCTACAAGATCTTCGGTGGCTTTCGCTTCTATGATCGAAAGGAAATCAAGGACATCGTCTGCTACTTCCGGCTGTTGCTGAACGAAAGCGACAACGAAGCCTTCCTCCGCGTGATCAACACTCCTGCTCGCGGCCTAGGCACGACTTCGGTGCAGGCACTGATCGAATACGCCCATAGCCGAGAAACGAACCTCTTGTCGGCGCTGACGACCGCATTAGCGGAAAACGCACCGTTTCTGACCGCGGCTGCTCGGAAAAAATTCAGCACGTTCGTTCAACTGATCCAGAAGCTGCGCACTGAGGCCGATCGAACTCAAGCGTTGCTTGCTGAATGCTCCCCTGAGCGTTTCGTCCAAGGGCAGCTTCCCAAGGACGCGAGGGAATCGCTGGCGCGACTCTTGAACAACATCGCCGAACACAGCGGCTATCTGGACGCACTTCGGAAACAGGACACGTTGGAAGCCCAAGAGCGGATCGAAAACATTTTGGAACTTTCAAACGTGGGGTTGGACTTTGTAGAGTCATCCCTTGCAGACGGCATCACCCCCTCGCTTCAGGGTTTCCTCGATCGAGCCGGCTTAGCTTCGGATTTGGATCAAAACACCGCCGCTGCATCTGATGAATCCGGCCCAGCCGCCGAACGCGAGTGCGTCTCCCTGATGACCCTGCATCTGGCCAAGGGTCTCGAGTTTCGGGTCGTCTTTCTTCCCGGTCTCGAAGAAGGGCTTCTACCGCACTCTCGCTCGCTCCAGGATCGTGCCGATATCGAAGAAGAGCGCAGGCTCTGCTACGTCGGCATGACAAGAGCGAAAGAGCGACTCTATCTCAGCCACGCATTTCATCGCCACACCTTCGGGGGCCCTCATTGGAACGGAGGACAACCGTCCCGCTTTCTTGGGGAGATCCCGCTCGAACTACTACAGAGCACAATGAGCGATTACGAGCCGCTCTATTATTAGTGGGACGATCCAACAAACGTCAGCAATAGCCGAGTGAGGATCGGGGGCCGGGTGTGCCTCGGTCGCGCACTCCTCCAGCGGAAGGCGGCCTACAACTAA
>JAGRAW010000560.1 GCA_020434415.1 Bdellovibrionales bacterium | reverse complement strand
CCATAGGCTTGGCATGGTCTAGGCGAGGGCTCTAAGTAGTAACTGGGCACGATGCTCGTCGCTAACGGCTTCCCACGCGGCGAGTAGCTGCATGTGCGCTTCCTTGCTGATGTCTACGGCGACCGCGAGCCCGTCCTCCTCCTCGGGAACTTGCACAATTTTGCCGGCGCGCTCGACGACCTTGAGAATGGCCGCGCTCACGGTAGCGTAGTCAAGCGAACCGAGCTTGCTTTTGAGTACATGGGCCGTCGCTGCCGAGACCCACAGCCGGACGGTTGTTGTATTGACCGGTTCACTTTGGACGCGGAAATAGTAAAGGTTCTTGTCCGAGGGCGGTGGTACGTCAAAATAAGGCTGGATCTTGATGCCTGCGCTGGTGGTAACGGAGTATCGCTTCTGTCTCGTGTCTTTATCGTATATCCAAAGGCTCTTGCTGGCTTTGCGCACGCCCTTGGCGGGCGTGACGTTCCATTCGGCGGTGAACTGCTCCGGGTTGGGTGGAAGCATTCGTTCCTCGAAGTAGAGGAACTCTGTTAGGTTATCTTCCCAAATTAGCCAGCCCGTGCGCATGTCAGGCGTGTTGTTCGGCGCGGCCTCCTTGACGCGGTGGGTCCGCTCTTGAATCAACTCGGCATATTGCTTGAACACGTCGTGCATGACATCGGTGGCGTTGCGCGAGGTGTCTTCAATGCGGATAGAGCGCGTGGCCGCCGGGTGCATGAGCGTCGTGCCGCACACGGATTTGAGCGGCCGATTCCGAAGCCCCGCGATGCGTAGGAGCTTCATCTCAAGTCCAAGTCCCTGATAGTTGACATCGATGTGCAGGTTGCTCCATCCCCCATCGGGGATGTTTTTGGCAAGGCAGTAGACGCGGCTCCAATCCCCTTCCTCCAGCTTCCTTCCCATCATCGAAGCGACCTGTGTAGCAAGCCACCGTTTCGCAAGTTCCTTCTCTGCATCGGTAAAGGCTTGCAGATAAGACATTACGCCACGCCTTCGTTGTTTTCGAGAATATCCATTGCTTGAGATCGGAATGTTGCGAAGTCCAGCATCTTGCTATGCTGCAAGAGACTGTCGGCTAGGTATTCGCTATACAGCGTCCGATAGTCGATGTCGGCCTCGCGTCTGACATGCAGGTAGGGCAGCACGGGCACAGTGCCGCTGCGGTTATTGAGAAAGTCTCTTACGGAAATGACGCGAGCAGTGTCGCTCGATGTTTGCGCAGGGTTCGCGCACGTGGGCTTCTGGCAATGAAGCATGAGATCGGCGCCGGCCGTGTTGTCGCTGACGAACTGCTTGAACGTGCCGTGCTGCTTGTCGAAGATATCGATTCTCTCGATGGTGAAACCCGCATCAAGTACGGAGCGGCGGATACGATCCCAAATGTCTTTGGCCGAGTTCATGAAAACGAGCACGAGCCAATGACCAGGCCTCAGAACGCGATAGCACTCTTTAAGGCTCTGCGTCATCAAGTCCTGATATTGCCTGGCGTCCTTCTTCATGACGCGATTGACGATGGCCTCGTTCGTGGTATCCGTATAGACCTTAAGCCACGACTCCCACAGCATGTTCATCTCGCTGTAGTTGATATTGGCTCCGAAGGGTGGGTCGGTGAAGATCAGGTCGACACAGCTATCCGGGAGGAAAGAGAGGTTGGTTGCCGATCCCGTATTGACAAGACAACGCCCCGTGTAGGAATGCGCGGTCGTCTCAAGGTGGTCAATAATTGAGCGTGCCTTACGCTCGAATGTCACGAAAACGTTGGCCTCGTTGAATATGTAGGGAACATTGAAATTCGCCGTGTTTCCGCTGCCTCCCCAAAATCTGTACTCGGAGAGTTTCGTCACACGCTGGTAGAGCGATGTGAAGACAAAGCCGAGAAATGCGGCGAGGTTGGTGTCCTCGATTCGGTGGATGGCCTTCCAAAGCTGACTCATGGCCGCAAGGTTCCTTGCGGTGTAGAAGTTCTTGATGTTGGTAAGGCCGTGCCGCTTGGGTTGAGAGAGGTTCACCCCGGCGGGCAAGTCGAAATCTGGAACGAAGTCGGCTGCGATGTATTGATCCGCTTCGATCGAAGCAATGAGCTTGAGGTCATCGTCGCTCGGTGGAACCTCGGACTGAACCTTGCTGCAGCACTTGTAGCCGACAAGAACGGGAACCGGGTTTGTGCGGGCAAGACGCGACTTCTTCAGTTGCCGCTTGCAGTGAGGGCAAGGGAATTCGCGAAGAAACTTGTGTTCGCGAACGGTCTTGCCATAGCGGCGGCATTCGTCCCAAAGAACGAA
>JAGRAW010000055.1 GCA_020434415.1 Bdellovibrionales bacterium | reverse complement strand
CCCGAGCGCCTTGTTCGGCGCTCGAGCGAGCTGCGCTCGCCGGGATTGGCAAAAAACTAGCATTTTTCGACAATCCCCATTAGAGACTCTGTGCGGAAGAGCAGTTGATGAGATGCCCATGACAGAGAGAGCATTCCAGTCCCTGCAGCTTTGCTGTGTGGTGCAACTGCCCGTTGCCACGCTTGCCGTATTTGATCTCGCTCAAGCCCCGTCCGCCAAGGTTTGCATGGCTTATTTCACGTCGTATTCTGATTGCCCGGTAGTGCAGACTCCTAAGCAGGTACGTGCAACTCCTTTTGTGTCATGAGTGAGCTCTTACAATTGACGCCGAACGGGCTTTACTGCCCAGTCGGTGATTTCTACATCGACCCTTGGCGCCCGGTGGACAAGGCACTGGTGACGCATGCGCATGCGGACCATGCGGCGTTTGGCTCCCGATCGTATCTAACTGCCGCCTCGGGAGTCGAGCTGTTGCGGCTTCGAGTGGGCGCTGAGGCAAAAATCGAAGGAACCGCCTTTGGAGAGGATCTGTCGATCGGTGAGGCTCGCGTCTCCTTTCATCCGGCAGGACATATCCTGGGCTCATCTCAGGTACGAGTGGAGCATCAAGGTGAAGTGTGGGTAGTCAGTGGCGACTATAAGGTGGAGCACGATCCCTGTGCTGAGCCCTTCGAGGCCGTCTCATGTCACACCTTCGTCACTGAATGCACATTCGGTCTTCCAGTCTACAAATGGCCGCAATCCAAGGTGGTAGCAGCGGACATACAGAGGTGGATCGCGGAAAATCAGCGGGCAGGCCGCGCAAGCGTGCTGCTAGGGTATTCCTTGGGGAAGGCGCAGCGTTTACTATCGCTGCTTTCCGACCTGGAGGAGCCGGTAGTAGTGCATGGAGCAGTTGCTCGCTTTCTGCCCGCCTACCGGCGGGCAGGGGTCGAACTGCCGTCGACGATTTCGGCAAACGAGATGCATGCTCGGCTGTCCCTCCCCCCGGTGGTCGTCGCGCCCCCGAGCGTTCAGCGCACCCCGTGGCTCCGCCGCTTTCAGCCATTCGAGCTCGCCCTAGCCTCAGGATGGATGATGGTTCGAGGCACCCGACGACGACGAGCGGTCGATCGTGGCTTCGTGCTCTCGGATCATGTCGATTGGGACGCGCTCTGCAACGTTATCCACGCTACCGGTGCCGAGCGTGTGCTCGCGACACACGGTTATACCGGAGCTCTCGTTCGATTTCTACGGGAAGCCGGTCTTGAGGCTGACGAGCTTAAGACACCATACGGCGACGATTTGGAGGCAGAGATAGAGCGCGCCGAAATGGCACAACAAGCAGAGAACTAAGATGCAGCGCTTCACCGAGCTCTACTCTCGACTCGACAGCACGACAAAGACGTCGCGCAAGCTCGAGGCTCTGAAGCAGTATTTCACGGATGCTCCACCGGCCGACGCTGCCTGGGCATTACATTTTCTGAGCGGTGGCAAAGTTACACGAGCGGCAACCACGACAGCGCTCCGGCGCTGGGCCGCAGAAGAAGCCAATCTGCCGCTGTGGCTCCTGGAGGAATGCTACGAGCACGTAGGTGACCTCGGGGAAACAATCGCACTGGTGCTTCCGGAAAAAGCGGACAAGTCGAATCTACACCAGCTCCCGTTACACCGCTTTGTCGAGGAGCGGCTCCTTGTGCTCCCCCAGCTCGACGAGGAGGCGACCGAGTACCGCGTCCGGCAACTGTGGCGCGAATTGCCGCGTAGCAGCCGGTTTATCGCCAACAAGCTGATGATGGGCTCATTTCGAGTGGGCGTGCAGCGCAAGCTTGTCTGTCGGGCACTGGCCGAGGTCTCGGGAGTTGCGGAACCGATCATTGCACACCGGCTGGTAGGCGGCATCGCTCCAACGCCGGAGGGATTCTCCTCGGTCATCTGCGGTGCGGACGAAGCGCTGGATTCGATCCGCCCATACCCGTTCTTCCTTGCCTCTCCCCTGCACGGCAGCCCAAACGCACTTGGCGACCCGGCGAATTGGCAAGCCGAATGGAAATGGGACGGTATCCGCGCACAGCTCTTGGTGCAAAGCGGCGAAGTCCTGATCTGGTCCCGCGGAGAAGAAGCAGTTTCCGATCAGTTTCCGGAGCTAGTCGCAGGGGCTCGACAACTTCCGGATTGCATCCTCGACGGAGAGATCGTCGCCTGGGATGGTCTTCGCCCGCGCTCGTTCAACGATTTACAGCGTCGTCTCGGGCGAAAACAGGTGAGCGGGACGATACAGCGTGAAGTTCCATGCCACTTGATCGCCTACGACCTGCTACGGATTGACGGCCTCGACCTGCGCAATCAGCCGCTTGATTTCCGACAGCACGAATTACAAACACTTCTCGACGGCATTGCAGATAAAAGCTGGGTTAGTCTTTCGACAGCACTCCCGTTCAGTGATTGGCATGAGCTTGCTCGGCTTCGGGGACAGGCGCGGGAGCTTACTGCAGAAGGAGTAATGCTGAAGGAGCGTTCGTCGTCCTACGGAGTCGGTCGCAAACGCGGGGCATGGTGGAAATGGAAGGTTGACCCCTACTTGATGGACGCGGTGCTTATCTATGCCCAACGAGGACACGGGAGACGAGCCGGGCTGTATACCGATTATACTTTCGCGGTCTGGCAGCAGGATGCTCTGGTGCCGGTGGCGAAAGCCTATTCCGGGCTGAACGACTCGGAGCTGCGCGAAGTCGATCGCTTTGTGCGAACCCACACGATCGAACGATTTGGACCGGTCCGGTCGGTGGAGCCGCTTCTCGTCTTTGAATTGGCGTTCGAAGATATTCAGGCATCAAGTCGCCACAAATCGGGCATCGCCGTGAGATTTCCCCGCATCAATCGTTGGCGCCGCGATAAAGTAGCTCGCGAGGCAGATTCTATCGCGACCCTCCAGCACCTCATCGAGCACAAGCAATGACTCCGGAACAATGGTTCTCCAAACAGGGATGGCGCCCCTTTGACTACCAGCGTGCGGCATGGGACGCGTTCGACAGCGGCGCAAGCGGCCTCATCCATGCACGTACCGGCTCCGGCAAGACCTACGCTGCACTACTTGGGCTCCTGCGTCGAGCGATCGTTGACGGGGAACGCGCCGAGGGCCTTCGCTTACTCTGGATTACACCCCTTCGCGCGTTGGCGTTTGAGCTGGAGGTCTCGATCCGGCGTGCCGTTGCGGACCTCCTACCGGCTTGGCGTGTCGAGCGACGCACGAGCGATACCAGCGCCTCTGCACGCTCTCGACAATTGCTAGACCCCCCTGAGATCCTTATTACCACTCCCGAAAGCGCGTCTCTACTGCTCAGCTATGAACAGATGGGGAAGTCTTTAAAGAGTCTCGACCTCGTGGTCGTCGACGAATGGCACGAGCTTGTCGGCACCAAGCGTGGGGTGCAAACGGAGCTTGTCTTAGTTTCACTCCGCAGTTCGGCTCCCGGCCTGCAGACGTGGGGACTGTCCGCCACGATCGGGAACCTTGCAGAGGCCCAAGAGGTACTCTGCGGCAGCGGCTCGGTGCTAATCGAGGGGCCGTCGAGCGTCTCTCCTGACGTTGACACGCTCCTTCCGCCGGCTCCCGCTCGGTTTCCCTGGGCCGGTCACATGGGACTGCAAATGCTGGAGGAAGTCATCAGTGTTGTCGAGCGCTGCCGAAGCACACTGCTGTTCACGAATACGCGGAACCAAGCCGAGGTGTGGCATCAGGCTCTTCAAGGCTGTACGACCTGGGGCGATTCGCTCGGACTCCATCACGGTTCGCTCGATCGAGCGCTGCGCGAAGATGTGGAAACGCGCGCGCGATTAGGTCTGATGCGCTGCATCGTCGCGACTTCCAGCCTGGAGCTCGGAGTGGATTTCCCCGTCGTCGACCAAGTAGTGCAGGTCGGTAGCCCAAAGGGTATCGCTCGCCTTCTACAGCGAGCGGGTCGCAGCAACCATGCACCCGGTCGACGTAGTCGATTGGTCTTCGTGCCGACGAACACGTTCGAACTCGTCGAGTTCGAAGCGGCCAAGCGCTTGTTGCGTGAGCACTCGGTCGAAAGCAGAAAGCCGCTGACACTTTGTTTGGATGTACTTGCTCAGCACCTCGTCACGCTGGCATCCGGAGGGGGATTCAGCGCTACTGCGACTCTTGCGACCGTCAGAAGCACGTACTGCTTCCGAGCGCTTAGCGATATGCAGTGGCAGTGGGTGCTTCACTTTTTGACCACCGGTGGCGAGACGCTTCGCGCCTATACCCAGTTCCACCGCCTCGAAGCAAGCGAGAGCCGGTATACCATTGCTTCACCCGCCCTTGCGAAGCGCCATCGGATGAATATCGGCACGATCGTCTCTGACGGGCACGTCATTGTCCGCTTTTTGAAGGGCAAGCGTCTGGGAACCGTCGAAGAGTCTTTTATCGCGCGCTTGCGTCCCGGCGATACCTTTCTGTTCGCCGGTCGAACCCTTACTCTCGTTCAGCTTCGCGACATGGTGGCGATTGTTCGACGCGGCTCGCGGCGCACGCACACCACTGCCAAGTGGCTCGGCGGTAGAATGCCGCTCTCGACCCATCTGGCGCAGGGAGTTCGTGACACCCTGACACTCGCTGCCACCGGCGGCCGGCTAGGTCCGGAAGGCAATGCTGCTTGCGCTATGTTGTCGCTGCAGCAGGAGCGCTCTCTTGTGCCGAAGGGCGGCGAACTTCTGCTCGAGCAGGTCACTTTGAGAGATGGGACACATTATTTTCTGTACCCCTTTGAAGGTCGCTCGGCGCACGAAGGGCTCGCCGCTCTACTCGCCTATCGTCTATCGCGAAGTGAACCTCGGACCATCTCGACGGTCGTCAACGATTACGGGCTTGAGTTGCTCGTGGACGAGCCGCTGTCGAACCCGAAAACTGCGTTTCTGACCGCGCTCGATACGGGATCGCTACTCGAAGACTTGCTGGCGGCAATTGATGCCGGAGAGCTTGCCCGACGACACTTTCGAGAAATCGCCCGAATTGCCGGACTGGTCTTCCAAGGTTTTCCAGGGAGAATCAAGGAAACACGTCAGCTACAGGCGTCAAGCGGCTTGCTCTACGACGTGTTTAGCCGTCATGATCCCGAGAATCTCCTGCTTCAACAAGCCGCACGGGAGGTAGTGGAACAACAGCTCGAGTTTTCCCGCCTTGGTGATGCCCTGGCGAGGATTTCCGCTCAGCAGCTTCGCCTTCATGAGCTTCCGACACTGAGTCCCTTCAGCTTTCCCTTGTGGGCGGCACGAATGCAAGCGGAAGTAAGTACTGAACGATGGCAGGAGCGTGTAAAGAAAATGTCCGCACGACTTGAGGCGGATTCGAAACGCGGCCTTACGCGCAAACGGTCGGGAGCTGCGGTGTGAGTATGGAATGCATACTTAGCACGTTTCAGCAGCATGCTGTTCAGATCCGCGGAGACCGCTCGCTCTATTGGCAACGTGAGCGGACCCTTTTTGTTGCAGATCTCCACCTGGGGAAGGACAAAGCATTCCGCGCTCAGGGCATTCCGGTTCCGACAGGAGCCACGAAGGATGATCTGGAGCGACTGGCTGACGCTCTTCGAGCGACCCATGCGGAGCGCCTCGTGATACTGGGCGATCTACTGCATGGGCCGGAAGGTTGTTCCTCCGAGTTGATAGACACGCTTCGGCAGTGGCGCAGGGGCTTCAAAGCGCTCTTGATTACTCTCGTGCTGGGAAACCATGATCGCCGCGTAGCTATCCCTACGGAGTGGAACCTGGACCTCCATGACGGAACGCTCGACATCGGTCCATACGCCTGTTGCCATGAGCCGCCGACTACACCGCAACGCTTTTATCTAGCGGGACATCTCCATCCCGTCGTGCAGTTGGACGCGCGCGGTAGAATGCGTCAGCGCCTGCGTTGTTTATGGGTGCGTCCCACCGGTGCTGTGCTGCCCGCTTTTGGCTCGTTTACCGGGGGATATCGAATTCGACCTTCCAAGGGTGATCAGGTCTGGGCTTTCCGCGACGGTCAGGTCGCCGCGGTGTCACTCAGCCGGACTTCCGAAGAAACCGGACCCCGCCGTAAGGCAGAGCAGCACCGATAATAGAACAGAGCACACGACTTCGTCTCCCTCGACCGTTTACGAACTCTCGGGAAGAAGTGCGAATAGCAGCATATTCATCAGTGAGAAAAGGATAGAGCCAAGGATTGCAGGCAGAAACCCGAGAATGCGAAACCCAGGAACGACGCCAGCGGCAAGTTTCAGCATCAGAGCATTGACGACGAAGAGAAAGAGCCCCAGCGTTACTATTGTCAGCGGGATCGTCAGCACTACGGCAACAGGACGGACTATCGCATTCACGATGCCAAGAACGAGAGCGCCGAGAATGGCTGCCAACCAACCTTCCACCTCCATTCCCGGTATTATTCGCGCGACGACCAATAGCAGCGCGCCGCTCAGAAATAGATGTAGCAGAAACTCCATGTAGATATCCTCTTTTCCTTACGCCCCTGGTAGGCCCATGTTTCCAAACCCGTAGCTCATATGCCTCGGTAGCATCATCCGGTGCAGTCCGGCATGACCCCGATCGTGCCTACGCTACGTTGTCAAACATGGGTGTCGAAGTCCGTTGCTTTCGTGGTGTCCGACGGCGTCCAGTCATCTTCTTACACGTAATCATCCTCATACACGTCTAACTTCAAAGCACCTAAAGTTCGTGTTGGGAGGGACGAGATCATGACTATGACTGCAACCCGAACGCATGAGGCCTGCGATGCCGCTCCTAAGGACGACGAAGCTCGACGCTTCACTGCAATGGTTACCGACGCGTTTCGCGAATACGCCGGGCTACTAGAACGGCAAGGGGCCAATCCGTTTCGTGCACGCGCTTACCGGGGCGCGGCAGATGTACTGCCGCTACTTGAAGCCAACGTGCTGGACTTGGGACGGCATGGCTGCGTTGACGAGCTGCTAGCGTTGCCCTCTATCGGAACGGCCATCGCGCAGGCCATCATCGAGCTCGCCCAAACCGGGCGTTGGTTCAATCTTGAACTGGTACGGGATCGCTCGGCGCCTATATCCCTCTTTCAATCCCTCCCCGGTGTTGGACCTGAACTGGCAAAGCGCATCGTCGACACTCTTGCCGTGCAAACCTTGGAGGATCTGGAGATTGCGGTCCACTCCGAGCGTATTTTCGCTGTCCCCGGCATCGGTCCCCGCCGAGCCGCTGCGCTTCGAGCAGAGCTAGCTGAGAAGCTGAAGCGAATCCCGGGCAAGAGCGTTCCTGAAGATCGCCAACCGCCTGTCTCGCTACTGCTCGCGATTGATCGGGACTTTCGGGCGCTAGCTCGCCGCATGCAACTACGGACAGTGCGTCAACGACGGTTCAATCCGATGGGGGAAAGTGCTCCACGACTCGAGCGAACGGTCGGACAGTGGCGATGCACCGCGATGTACTCCAATAGTCCGCTCGCTCATACTTTGAAGCGACAAGGCGAGTGGGTGCTGATTCTCTACGAAACCCAGGATCATTGCCAAGGCTACGCCGCAGCCGTCACTGCACGAAACGGCGTTGCAGCCGGACAGCGAGTGATTCGCGGAAGAGAGCAGGAGTGTCTACAGTGGTACGCAGCGAAGAGACCGCGCTCGAGTCGCCCCTCCCTCGAACAACGCCAACTGCTGTTCGATGCGTTCCGCTCCGTGCTGGAGGAAAAGACCGGTATCACCGTGTAGCCGCGTCTCGGTCTCGGTTGGACCTGCGTCAAGCAGCGAGTCGAAAAGGTTCGCAGCGAAGATAAACTCTTGAATTTACGGCAAAACGGCTCACTGCGGCCCGAGAGCTTGCAACTCTCTCTGGTTTGATTTACGTAAGTGCTTACGTAAATCAAACCAGAGGAGCTTGTCGTGGACTATCTTGCAGAGCTTGGCACCCTTGCCTTAGGTAGCAGACTTCGCCGCTTGAGCGATCTGTTCTACGAGGAGGTTGCAGACATCTACGCTTTTTACAATTTCGATCTCGAGCCGCGTTACTTCGGCCTGGTCTCCTATCTGCATCATCACGGCCCGGCGGGAGTGACCGAGGCAGCGAAGGCGCTCCATCTAACCCATCCGGCTGTGAGCGTGATGGCG
This sequence comes from Bdellovibrionales bacterium, assembly GCA_020434415.1. Classification (GTDB taxonomy): domain Bacteria; phylum Bdellovibrionota_C; class UBA2361; order SZUA-149; family SZUA-149; genus JAGRAW01. Next base: position 8,029 of record JAGRAW010000055.1, on the reverse strand, counting down.
AAGGCACTTGAAGAAAGCGGTTGGATTGTATTCGAACCCGACGCAAACGACGAGCGGCGGAAACTCTTGCGGTTGAGCAGCAAAGGGCAAGCGCTGGTGGCTGAGTTGGCACCGGTCTGGGAGCAGATCCGCCAAGGCGTCGACGAGCTGTTGGGAGACCAAGCCCAACAGTTTTTCTCGACTCTGGGAAGGATTGAGAGCGCGCTCGAAGATGTGAAGTTTTCGAAGCGTGCACTTCGCCGCGCGTCGCTTGCCTCTCACAATCGCTGCCAAGTCATTACTTGGCAACCGAAGTATGGCGATGCGTTCCACGATCTGAACGAAGAATGGGTGCGACGCTTCTTCAGTTACGAGGAAAAGGACGGAGCTCTCTTGCGCAATCCTGAACGCTATATCCGTGAACCCGGCGGAGAAATATTTTTTGCCTTGCTGGATGGAGTGCCGGTCGGGACATGTGCCCTGCAGAAAACCGGCGACAGCGAGTTCGAGTTGATAAAAATGGCTGTTGCACGCCGAACGCAAGGACAAGGGATTGGCACCATGCTTTTGGACGCAGCGCTCGCCTGGGCCGAAGCGCAGGGAGCGAAGAAGGTGACACTCGAAACGAACGGACAACTCGTCGGAGCGTTAAAATTGTATCAACGGAGAGGGTTTGTTCGAGCCCAGCGTCCGGGGCCAACGAGTTATGAACGGGCGGATATTTACATGGAACGAAGGTTGTAATGCGACCGCGCTAGCCTCCGGTATCCGAGATGTTTGCGATGACGACCCGCCGATGGTATCGCTTACCTATCCCAAACATTTTTATTTACCCGAGGTATCTGATGAAATTGCTACTCCGCGCAATATTACCCGCAGTGTGTCTTTTGTTTGCCCCTGCCTTCGCCCTCGGCGAACGTAGTGGTGTGATCGGTGACTACGACGGCGACGGAAGATCCGACATCGTCGTCACTCGCGCTGTCGCAGGGCAGTGGCAATGGTTCTTTCGTCTCGCGACCGGAGAGGAACGTGCATTGTTGTTCGGCCTCGCGCCGGACGGGAATGAAGATACACTTCTCGCGGGTAACTACGATGGAGACTCCGACTTCGAACCTGGAGTCGTCCGCGCAGCCAACGGGCTTCTTTATTGGTACACTCTTGATAACACCGCAGCAGTAACAGAAACGCAGTGGGGTCTCGACGGGGATACACCGCTGGCTGGTTTCTTCGGCGGCTCCGGGGAGAGCGATAGAGTCGCGATTCGCAGCGTTGGAGGCCAGCTCGTGTGGTTCATCCAGGGCGTTGCTGAAAGCGGTATTCCCTGGGGCCTTGATGGCGACACACCATTTGCAGCGGACTTGAACGGCGACCAGGTAGACGAACTTGTCGTCGCACGCAACAGCGGCGGATCCATCACCTGGTTTGCTCGTGACGTCGCAGGCAATTTCACTGCGTCTGCCCCCTGGGGCCTTGATGGCGACCGGATGTTGCCTCCCGCCGATTTCAACGGTGACGGGAAAGCCGACCTCGTGGTAACGCGAGGATTCGGCGCATTCCAGGTGGCTTTCATCAACTACGATGTCACCAACCAAAGCTATGCACAGAGCGTGCTCTTCGGTCTTACAGGCGACACACCTTATTCCGGTTACTTCACTCAGTCCACGTTGGCTGAGCTGGCAATGTATCGGCAGAGCACATTTCTCAGCACACACTTCGTCCGTTTCTTCGACGAAACCGTGACAGGAGTGCCGTTCGGCCTGGTCGGCGATACGCTTGTACAACCGGAAGGACGAGCCGCGGAAGAACCGGAAAGCTCCGTTCCCGGTTGCGTTGCCACGCCAGGCACTGCGACAAGTTTTAGCGATGGTGCCGGTGGCGGCGCGCTGTGGAAGCCGATCTCGGAAGGCGTTCCGAACCACGCGTCGGTCGTCTTGCTCCCGATCAGCTACTGCGGCGCCGGGCTCACGGTTCTGGGTGCTGATGGTTCTGTCGTCTCCGGCGTACAGCGCACGAAGTGTGGTGGGAACGGAAACCGTGCACATTTTTGGATAGCGCGCACTGCATCGCAGATGAGCGCGTTCGCACCGCTAACCGTTCAGGTGACGAGGGGTGGGGTCACGGAGTGTCGTTCCGTGCCGAATCCGAACCAGCGCTACGACTGACAGTTGTCCCGACAGATATGCGATGAGGGCAACTGAGAGCCCTAGTCATCGGGTTCGGGGGATCTATGAGCGTTCCACCGAATCGATAGTGGAAGGTGCGTTCTCCAAGGCAAACCTAGCCTCGGAGAACGCTCTTCCCATCTCCGACGAGCTATGCGTCGAAGCACGTCGTGTCCGCGAACACCCTATGCCTTACCGCAGCGCGAATTGTTCAGACCTTGCTTCGCATCCTCTCCAGAAAGCTCTCGTACACCGCTTCGCATTTCCCCTTGCCGGTCACAGTCAAATCGAGATCCTGCAACAGACCATCGCGAATGTTGTAGATTAAACCGTAGACCGTCAGCTCACTGCCTGAGTTCCACGCATCTTCCAACGTGCTCGTTCGACAGAGGTTGCGCACTTGTTCTGCGACGTTCAGCTCGCACAACAAGTCGACGCGAGCTTCATGGTCTTTCGCCCGGGACAATAGCTCTGCATGTTTCTCCCGCACATCGGTGATGTGGCGCAGCCAATGGAAGACGAGACCGGGGCGCAGTTCCTCAAGCGAAGCGCGCACACCGCCGCAGCCATAGTGGCCACAGACAATCAGATACTTCACCTTCAAAGTATCCACGGCAAAATGCACCACCGACAAACAGTTGAGGTCGGTGTGGACGACCATGTTGGCAATGTTGCGATGGACGAACAGGGCGCCCGGCAGCAGGCCGACAATTTGGTTGGCCGGAACCCGAGCATCGGAGCAGCCGATCCAAAGAAGCTCGGGAGCGTGCTGTTGCGAAAGACGCTCAAAAAACCCGGGCTGCTCCTGCTCAACCCGCTGAACCCACTCTTTATTTTTCTCCAGTAGCGTTTTCAATCGATTCTCTCCTGTTGGTTCTGCAGTGCGCTACCTACACCGCCCGATCCGTCCGAGCAAGCGCGGATCGAGCCGCTGCGGGCTCAACCGCAGAAGACCCAGACAACAAAGCTACCCTAAAAATGCGTGTTTCGGACTGATGCCGACATCGCAGTGGATTGGACTTTACAGATTTGAGGTGTACGTCAGATCACCGTGAGCAAATCGTGATCTTCTCTTTGCTAGTATAGCTCTTGTAGGCGATGCGGATGTGAAAACACGAACGCTGACAACAACTACGGAGAAGACAATGCACCACCAACGCGAACTCTTCGTAGACCTCAAATCGGCAGCAGGATTCACATCAAAGCTCTTTGTCCCGGGAGCTGCAGACGCCTACTTCCTGTCCAGGCAGAGCCTCCTCAACCTGCCGGCGCAGTAGCCCTCGCTTCTTCACCACCAACACCCACCGGAGCAGTTCACCACCCTGCTCCGGTGGTCTCCCTCCCCCGGCACCATCCCCCTGGTGCCGGGCCCCTTCTTTTTTTCCTCGCTCTGCGTCAACGGCGCTGGATGCGGCGTCCCAGCTACCCCACTAACAAAAGCCTCGGAAGAAGCAGAAGAGGTTTTACCTCTCAAATACCGCTCACTTGGCGGTGATCGTTTCCAGCCTCGAACGACCGACCAGAGAGAAGCTACTTTGCAAGCCGGCGGTATCGACTCGATACTCGGCCAGCCATGCCTTGAGCTGGTTTGGCGATCCATTGTGGATAATGCTGATCTTCCCTATCCGCTGGCTCAAGGCCAGCTCCTTTATCGACACATCCGTTCGTGTGCTCACCGATACGCTTTGACGGGAGGTCACGCCCGACGAATCCTCGAGCAAGACGATTGCGTCAACGTCTGTTGCGCCGCCCGTGTTCACCAACTCAAGAAAAAGATAGTCGCTGGAGAAGGTATTGTAGCCACCTACAAGCGTCGTGTCGCTACATTCAACTGTGAGCGGAGCGGAACTTGCGTCGTCACGCACTAAAGATACCGAGACTCGCGCCGCTGGAGTGATGACGAAGTTGTCATCCGCAGCGAAACACGTCCGAGGACTGTTGAAGCTCGTAATCGCCGGCGGGTTCCATCCTTCGATGTCGCGTTCATACACCTCGGGCAGTTCGCCGTCCATGTTTTTGAAAACATCGAAGGAGTAACTATCACTGAAGTTTGCAGCTCTCGCCTCACAACAGTATGAATGATTTTGAACGACCGGAATCGTGATCGTGTTCACTTTGTCAGTGATGGTGACGGCTGCCTTATCCGGATACACAATCGCCGATTCAGCAAAAGCTGCTCCCGGCACGAGAATGCCGATGACAGCGAGTAACACTAGGCTGGATTTTTTTTGACTCTTCATTTTACACATTTCTGAAACGGTATACATTTTGGATACAACCCTCTACGTTTGCAGCTCCGGTAGATGTGAAAAACCCTGTAGAAAGCCTTATTCATCACCGCTACCCGTTGCTGTGTTCGAAGGAGTTATGAGTTCCACCAGAGGCAGTGAAGCTTTTTATTTAGCTGTGGCTTTTGGGATTTTAGAGCAGCGCCCCAGAGCAGCATCGTGCGCGCGGGCCTCAAATGTGCTATGTCCGTGCGTGAGGATGGCCTAGTTGCGTCAACTACTACGGGACGCATGCCACCGCCACGATAGTGCGATTCTTGTAGGTCTTCTTCGATGCTATTCAAGCGCAAACCCCATCAACTGCACCGTCCCGACCCGAAGCTCTCCAAGAAAGCAGAAGCGGTCATCCGCTATTGGGAGCAAAGCCTGCTTGACGGAAAGAGGATGGAGCTGTCGGCGGAACAGGTCAGCCATGCTTCTGTTGCTGTAGAACGCTCCGACGTGGCACGAGGTTCCATCGGAGAATCCGTACTCGGACTTCTGCGTGAACGAGGCACGCGGGAGCGAGACTCGGGGCGCGGGGGCATGACGGATGTGTTGCTCCTACCGCTTCAGCTGGAAAGATCCGGACGAACCGATAGAAGCCGTAACGCCCCACGAGAGCTATATCCTTTCGTACTACCGGCGGTCCTCTCTTCGAAGGGCATCCTCAGTCCGGCGACGCATCTTGCTCCATGGATACCACGAACATTGCTTGAACCTCAGGTGTCCGAACAAGGAATCACGATCGGCGATACCGTCTCTCTGGAGTCGTTCGTTCGACAGCACCCTTGTCCCCAGCGTGAGAACTGGGCGACTTATTGGCGATGGTCTCTGACGCTCTTTCACAAGGTCACCGGCAAAACGCTCGAAGCATTCAAGCTTGACGGCTACCGCCCACTTGCCAATGCGCTTCTGCTCGCTGATACGACGGCGAGCGGCACCGGCAGTTTGGAGAAACTGTACGGACGTGTGCTTTCCGGTGCGCGACCTGCAGGCCCTCTCGCAGCGCTCGCCTCTATCGCTCCTGTGGAACGCAGAGCAGCACTGCAGGGGACCAGAAAGCGTGCAGGCGCAGCCCTTCTTCACTCAGGGCAGTTCGAAGCTCGGTTCGCTCTCGCAAAATCGCAACGGCGCGCGCTCCACGAATGCTTGCTCCTTCGTTCAGGGGAGATATTGAGCGTTGTCGGCCCGCCGGGAACCGGAAAAACCACATTGATCCAGAGCATCGTGGCCTCGCTTTGGGTGAATGCCGCCCGAACCAAACAGGCGCGACCGCCGGTGATCGCGGCATGTGCGGTGACAAACCAAGCAGTCACAAACGTGCTTGATTCCTTCGCGAAGGCGACAACCCAAGCCGGTCCGTTGGCCGGTCGGTGGATCCCCGGTTTGACGAGCTACGGCTCGTTTCTTCCCTCGAAAAGCAAGGCGCAGGACTTCGATGCAGACCTGCCTGTCGAGCTTGTTGACGGCACGGGTGCTTCTGCAGAGCGTGAGACGTGGACATTCATCGCGGAAGCGAAGCGTCTCTACCTCGCACGCTTCGCGGAATTCGCGTTTAAAACAGACTCGGTCGAATCCGCAGTAGCACACCTACAACGCTGCTTGAGGATCGAGTACGCAGCACTCTATCAGCAAGTATGCAGAAATCGTGACGGTACCTTCGGCGAGTGGGTGAAAAGCCTTTTCGAACCGAAGCTCCGAACAACCGAAGCCGAGTTCCTGCTGGCTGATGCAGAGATCGATACCAACGCGAGACATCGTCTATTTCAATTGGCAACGCACTACTGGGAAGGTCGATGGATCCTGGAGGCGCCTGACGCCGTAGAACGTCGCCCGGATTCCTCGTCACGCCGCAGGCCGGCTCGAAGTCGAGAGGATTGGGAACGGTTGGCGATGCTCACCCCCTGCTTTGTCGCAACCTGCTTCATGTTGCCACGATTTTTTGACGATCGAGAGCATGACGCTGCTCCAATAGACTTGCTTATTGCAGACGAAGCGGGACAGATTTCACCCGAGATCGGCGCAGCTTGTTTCGCCTTGGCAGATCGGGGACTTGTTGTGGGCGATGATCGTCAACTGCAGCCTGTCTGGAATCTTCCGGATTACGTCGACCGAGGGAATGCCGCACAGTTCCGGCTTTACCGTGAGGGGGACGACAAGTCTCTTCGCGATCTGCACCGATCAGGCATACTAGCGGGAAGCGGCAACTTGATGCGTGTAGCTGTGCATTCCTGTCCGGTGGTCGACGGGAACACGTACGGTATGTTTCTCTCCGAGCATCGTCGATCGGTGCCTGAAATCGTCGACTTCGTAAATAGACTCAGTTACCGGGGGAGGCTACACTCCCTCAGACCGCCCCTCCAACGCCGAATCCTGCCCGCCTTTGGCTACGCACAAGTTCGCGGGGTCTCCCAGAAAAGCGGACAAAGCCGATTCAATCAGCTCGAGGCCGATACCATCGTCGACTGGCTGGATCGCAATCAAGAGATGATCGAGCAGTATTACGGACGGCCGCTTGCCGAAAGCGTCGCGATTCTAACTCCTTTTGCGGCGCAGTCAGCGCGGCTGAAACGCCTCTTGAGTTCTCGGTTTCGCGGAATGATTATCGGCAGTGTGAATGCGCTGCAAGGAGCAGAGGCTGCAATCGTCTTGTTTTCGCCGGTCTACGACGGCTCTTTCCGTGGGACGTGCTTCTTCGATCGGTCAACGCATATGCTCAACGTCGCCGTGAGTCGAGCGAAGGATAGCTTCCTCGTCTTTGGCGATATGGATCTGTTCACTCCGGGCACCGACCGGCCATCGGCAGTACTTGCCCGGTTCCTGTTCGCGACGTCAGAGAACGAGCTTTTGGACATCGAGCCAGTGTCGCGCCCCGTCTCCAAGGATGCTATCGTCTCCCGCCTCAGCGGACCCGACGATCACTTTGGGTTGCTCGACAGTGCGTTTCTCCAAGCGCAGAATCGAGTCATCATCTCATCTGCCGGTGTGTCAAGCGGAGCACTCGAGCGCGGAGGACTCCTCCGCTCAATCGAGCTGGCGATACAACGAGGCGTCGAGGTTACGGCGTATGTCGATGATCGGTTCGACTACGACCCGAAAACGAATGAGCCGAGGCCGAATCGGGCATTAGGGCGACAGCTCTTGGCACGCGCAGGCGCAAAAGTGTTTGAATGCTCGAAAATCCACAATAAAGGCTTGGTCATCGACGACGACCGCGTTGCAGAAGGATCCTGCAACTGGCTCTCAGCGATCCGCGACAAACAGCACCAAGATCAAAAGCTGGAAGTCTCGCACTACTTCGAAGGCCCACAGGCACCGCCAATCATCGCCAAGCTTCTTGACGAACTGTCGAAACGGGTAATTCGTACGATTGACTATGATCCCGAACTGTATGAGCAGCTACGAGCGACGTTGGGGAGCGGCAGGCAGGAAAGGACTTCGACCGGAGTGAAGCAATGAGCCTTGGCAAGCGACCAAGCCGCCACGCCTTTGTCATTGCGAAAGTGGCTTGCCACGATAGGAACAATCGCGCCGCGATTTTCCCACCTCGCAACAAGCTGTGGCAACATGTCATTGCGAAAGTGGGAAATTGCCGCAGGCAATCTTCCTACTTGTGGC
>JAGRAW010000559.1 GCA_020434415.1 Bdellovibrionales bacterium | reverse complement strand
AAGGTCTTCGTAGCGCCAGCGTTCCGCACGAGTCCTGGCATCGTCGGCCTCGCGACGCAGGTCGACGAGCCTTGCGAAGAGCTGAGGGAACAGCACTGCCGCACCCATCAAGATGCCGTCGGCAAACTCGAACGCCTCCCGCACCTTCCAGTCGACACCACTGAGAACTTGGACGCTCTTGCCTCCTCTTCTCAGGCCACCTTGCTCGCACATAACCGTGCGGCGCAGGATTGCCGGTCCGGAAAGGGCCGAGGTCTTCACAGCGGTGAAGGCCGGAAGCCTGAGGACACCGTGCAGTTCGTACGGACTGAGCTCGCGCCCGAAAGGAACGAACTCTTCGGTGAGTTCGTGCACGATCGCACCTTCGCCAAGACCGTCGATCGCGCCGTAGGCCGAAACGAGCTCATCGTCTCGCAGCGCGAGCAGACCCTCGCTGACCATCACCATGATCCGCACGCGATCGTCGAGCTTGACCTCGGCAACTGCGGCGGAGTACGCGCGAACGTCGAACGTTGACGCGTTCGCACCCGGCGTAACACCAACGACGATCTCCTTGTCCGGATGCCACTCACGCACCCGCCGCACGACCTCGCGCTTCTGCTCGGATGTAAGCAGGAACGCCCAGCCGGTATCGGCATTAACAACCGGCACAGCGCCAGCCGCGTAGATGCGCGCGATGACTCGCTGGAAGCCTGGCCAGTCGATCTCACCGTCCGAGAACGGCAAGTAGGCCGCGACGAACAAGGGAAACATTGCCGGCGTTTCGCGACGTCGGCCATAGACGTACGTGAGCGCAAAGCTGTCCCACAAGGTACGCGGGGTAATCTCGACCATCTGCTAGGGTCCTCCCAATAGCGGAGTTGTAAGGGGAAAAAAGGGGAAAAAGGGGCGGCTGCGCTTTTACCAAGCACACCTGCCCCTCTTTCGCCAAAACATATCAGGCCACGCCTGTCGCCTGACCAAGCGCCAAGCAACAGACGTAAGTAATCAAACTCTTGGGAAGTTTAGAAAGGAGCAAGGAGCCAATGCGTACGCCAAACGTGGGTCCGAGTCAATACCGATTGCGAGCACCCAACTATTGAACTATAAGCTTCAACTCACTGCTCTTTTTGTGCCGTCATCTTGCGGCGCGTCTAAACTGAATTTTTTCGAGACAGAAGATTTCTCATCTCAGCCTAGGTGTCCCACACCTGGGTTGAGAGAAGGCCATAAGGTTAATCTTTGGAGGTAGGTGACTAGAGCCGAAGTGCATTTGTTCACTTTGCTCTGGCCACCTACTTCCCCCCCATCAGGAGTAACTTTAGCCGATGGAAAAACCTAGAAGTCGCGACGGGATCGACCCCGTCGGCAGGTCGAAGTCTTCAGCAGACTTCGCCGCAAGGCTCCGGGCATTAGCCGCGGAGCACGTTCCCGGTGTCGCAATTGGATGCGACGATGAGATTCTCACTGCACCGGCGTCACCACTCTGGCAGAGAGTGCGGGTCTTCGGCAGAGAGATCAACGTTCGTCTAGCCGCCCACCCGACTGAGGGCTGGGACGCGTTCGGGGAGGCCGACGACGGTATCGAGGGCATGCCTTCGCCGTGGACGCTCAACCGCTGGACCGGTTTCGGTCTGTCCGGCATGCAGCTTCTCCTCGGCGGGGAGGCATATGCAGTCGTTCGCGCGGCCAAGGCCAATCCGCATCAGCTGTTCTACAGCGATGCTGGGAAGGCAGGTCCCGAGCAGCTTCGTGCCGCCGCACTCCGTTCGCGGCTCGCAGCATTCCGCGACGACAAGCTCGTCATCGGTCTGCAGCTCACTCACTCCGGCCTCTACTGCTGTCCCGATTTCGGTCGGGGCATGCAGCCGATGCCGGCTGTCTGGCATCCGGTACTCGGGCCGCGCTTTGGAGCTACGCCCGAGATGGTAGTCAGCGACGCTTATCTCGACGATCTCCTCGGCCATTTCGTGCGCGCTGCAAAGCTCGCACATGAGGCTGGCTTCGACTTCGTCGACGTCAAGCACTGTCACGGCTACCTGCTTCATCAACTCCTCGGAGCGCACACTCGAGACGGCCACTACGGCGGAAGTTTCGAGAACCGAACGCGCTTCCTGCGGGAAGTCGTGCGTGCGATCCGCAGCGAGTGCCCCGGTCTTGGGATCATGGTTCGTCTCTCGGTGTTCGACCACGCACCGATCCTGCGGTCCGGAGAAACGGTGACTGACGGCTACAGGCCCGATCACTACATGTTCGGAGTCGCGGAGGACGGCGCTTGGGCGTCCAACGAAGTCCACGAGTTCCTTC
>JAGRAW010000558.1 GCA_020434415.1 Bdellovibrionales bacterium | reverse complement strand
AGAGTATTACCGGCGATTTGATTCGGCGAATGATTACCGTAGCGACCTCGAATCGTGTGCTCGCGGTGCTGGTCGGCATGGCGATCACCATGCTGATTCAGTCCTCCAGCATCTCTACGGTAATGGTCGTCGGCCTGGTCAACGCCGGATTGATGGATTTGGTCCAGGCGATCGGGGTTATCCTTGGTGCAAACATCGGAACCACCATTACCGGCTGGATTCTCGCGGTGAAGGTCGGTAATTACGGTTTGCTGTTCATCGGCCTCGGTATTTTCCCGGTCCTGTTTTCCAAAAGCGATCGTCGAGTGGCGATTGGAGAAGTCGTGTTGGCTCTGGGTCTAATCTTCCTCGGGTTGCAGCTGATGAGCGATGCGTTCAAGCCATTGCGCACCAACGAGACCTTTTTGAGCTACCTTGCGCTGTTCGATACGTCATCGTTTGTAGGAAGGATTGGCTGTGTCGTGATGGGCTGCGTGCTGACGCTGATCATACAGAGTAGCTCCGCCATGCTTGGTATTACCATAGCGCTGGCATCCACCGGCAGTCTAACGTTCGCAACCGCCGCCGCACTGGTCCTTGGAGAAAATATCGGCACCACGATTACGGCCTTGTTGGCGGCCCTCAATGCGAACGTGCCGGCTCGGCGTGCAGCGCTTTCACACGCGCTGTTCAACACCACAGGCGTGGTTATCATGATGTTCCTCTTCACTCCTTTTATCGGGCTCGTGGACTCGCTTGTCCCGGGAGATCCGGATTTGCTGGTCGACGGCGGACGCCCCAACATCGCTGCCCATATTGCCATGGGGCACACGTTGTTCAACGTAACGGCAGTGTTGTTGATGTTGCCGTTCATCCGCCAGTTCGCTCGGTTAGTCGAGCGTCTTGTGCCGGCTCCGGAGGGGGTTGAAGAGCATCACTTGCGCTATCTAGGAAGGCCGGGGCAGCAGTCCGCTGAAGTCGCGCTCAATATGGCGACGATGGAGGCGCTGGCGATGGCGAAGAGCGTGATGCAGTCGCTGAACGAAAGTGAACGCTATCTCCACGGCAAGGAGCACGATGAGTCCGCGTTCAAGGAGGTCGGTCGACTCGAAGAGCTTACGGATATGGTGCAGAAGGAGCTAACCTCCTTCGTGTGTCAGGTGATGGAAGGAAAGCTCAACAACGAGCAATCGAATCGCGCTTATTTTCTCATTCGTGCCGCGGATGAGCTCGAGTCGATCGCGGACTACTGTCATGCCGTCTGCAGATTTCGCAAACGCCTCCACAAAAATAAGCAGGACTTCAGTCAGGCGGGATGGGATGACGTGTTCGAGTATTTTCTGCGCGTGAAGCGCCTCTACACCATGGTGTCGGAGCTGTTGACCGACTATGACGCTGCCACGGCAGAAATCGTGCCGGTCTTCGCGGGTTCACTGACCGAATACGGAGACGAGCTTCGCGAGCGCCACTTGGAGCGGATGCGCGAAGGCTCGTGTAAACCTCTTCCGGCACTTGTGTTCAGTGATCTGGTGATTGCGATGCGTCGGATGAAGAACCACTCCGTGAATTTGTTCGAGGCGCTCGAATACGGTCGTGGCGATCAGGAGGCGCCGACATCTTTTCCGGAAGTTGCCTGAGCATCACGATTGGGGGACGCTTCTGCAGCGTCTAGAATGCCACCGAACTGATAGCGCTCGAGGAAGTACTCCAGGCGTTTCGCAAAGTGGCGAGTGCCGCCGTAGTGACGAATTCTGGTAAGGGTGGGCAAAGCGCCGAGGACCGGTTGTCCCGCATCAAGCTCCCAAGGATGCAAGTAGCAGTTGCACCACATGCGGTCGTTTCGAATGATTCGGTCCAGGCCCCAGGTCATCAAGGGTAGAGGCAGTAGGCGCCAGTAGGCGCCTCCGGCGACGGGAACTCTTACTTCTCGGCCGGCTAGCGTGATTGCCGCGACCGAGAGGGGAAAGACCTCAAGCGACCCTGCAGGGCGGACGATGCGCTCAGGTTGACGAGGAAGCTGGCGATTGCCGTAGCGAGGATGACGCACCGGGTAGCGACTCGAATCGTAGGTGTACCCGGCTCGGATGAGACAGTCGTAGGCCCAAGGGGTGCGCTCGGTAATCGAGAAATTGGGCGCGCGGTAGCCTCGTACTTCGCAGCCGACTATGTCTTCAAGCAGCCGCTTCGTGCGGTAGACATCTCGGTAAAACTGTCGATCCGTTTGCGAATAGACAAGCCGGTGACCGTAGCCGTGCGAGGCTATCTCATGGCCTCTTGCTGCGATGGCTCTAACCACCTCCGGGTGACGTCG
>JAGRAW010000557.1 GCA_020434415.1 Bdellovibrionales bacterium | reverse complement strand
GACGGTTCCGAACAGCCCGATGAAAGGGGCTGCCGACGCAGTGGTCGCCAAAAAGGTCGTCCCGCCTTCCAACCGGGTAATCTCCATCGCTTTGGCCTTGCGAAGTGAACGGTCGATGTTCTCGATGTCCCGCAGGTCACCTTGCCGAGTTTCGTCACTTAGAATTGCCGTCAACTCGCGGTGTCCGGCGGCGTAGACCTTGGCAACCGGACTTGCCGGAAGGGACTTCGTCGTTTCGTTGATTTGAGCGAGATTCTTGCTGCTCCAGAACACGGAATCGAACTTGTGGCTCTGCTTCTTCGCTTTACGCAAGGACATGCTCTTGGTGAAGACGATGCCCCAGGTCACAATCGACATTAAGACCAGGAGGAGCAGCACACCCTGAACCACCAGCCCGGAACCCAGGACGAGGTCCAAAATGGAATGATCTTGCGGCAGCGGCGGCGCCTCGGGAAGCTCGATAGCATCCTCAGGCAACGATTCTTCGATTGCACCGAACACATACACGAAGAAATAACCCAGTGCTGTCATAGCAGCCGATTCTCCTGCAATAATATCCCGAGCCGTGAGCTTCGCCCCGGATGGTGAACTTTACCTGTATGCAACTTCCCTGAAGGAGAAGCCGTTCCGATACGCGAGGCGGATTTACTTACCTTAATACAATTAAGGAACTACCTACCCTAAGCCGCTTTCGGCCATTGCACAATTCCTCTTTCAGCGCTCCCTTTGCAACTTCGATCGGCTTTCTCACGCAATTGGAGTTGTGGTAGGGTGCCGACTCATTCGTAACCAATTTCACACAGAGAAAATGTCTCTTACAGCAGAGGAGTGACTGAACTATGGGCAACCAAGGCACCATCAAGTATGCGATTAACGGGTTTGGCCGAATCGGTCGAAACGTCGTGCGGGCTGCCTTGAAAGCGAACGCGCAGGGCGGCCGCGGGGTTGAGCTGGTGGCGGTTAATGATCTCACCGACTCCACGACGCTTGCCCATTTGCTGAAGTACGACTCAATTCATGGGCGATTTCCGGCTGAAGTTGAGGCCGCGGACAAGGCGCTCAAAATTGCCGGGAAAACGGTAAAGGTATTTTCCGAGAAAGACCCCTCCAAACTTCCCTGGGGTGAGCTCGGCGTCGACATCGTTCTGGAATGTACCGGGATCTTCCGCGACAAAGCGAAAGCATCGATGCACCTCACCGCGGGCGCGAAGAAGGTCGTAATCTCTGCCCCGTCGCCGGACCCCGATTTAACGGTAGTTATGGGGGTGAACCACGGGCAGTTCAACGCCGCTGAGCACACGATCATTTCCAACGGCTCCTGTACCACCAACGCACTTGCGCCGGTGGCAAAGGTGCTGCTCGAGAACTTCGGCATCGAAGGTGGTTTGATGACCACCATTCACTCCTATACCAACGACCAGGCAATTCTCGACCTCCCCCACAAGGATTTGCGTCGAGCGCGCGCTGCGGCGATGTCGATGATTCCGACCAGCACCGGAGCAGCATCTGCCATCGGCGAGGTAATCCCGCAGTTGAAAGGCAAGCTCGACGGGCTCGCCATCCGGGTTCCGACCCCCGATGTCTCCCTAGTCGACCTCGTCGTCACGCTCGAACGGGATGCCACTGCGGAGGACATCAACAAAGCACTGGTGACTGCTGCAAACGGTCAGCTCCAAGGGATTCTTGCCGTTTCGGATGAGCCTCTAGTGAGCACCGACTTCATCGGCAGCCCGGCATCGTCGACCGTCGATCTGGAAAACACTGCCGTCATCGGTAAGCGGCTGGCCAAGGTGCTTGCGTGGTATGACAATGAAATGGGCTTCTCGTATCGCATGGTCGATGTGATGAAGCTGATTTCTTAAGAGCATCGGATCGCCAATGTCCGTTCCGGCACTCTTTCTTGCCAACTGGAAAATGAATATGCGTGTCGGCGAAACCCGGAGTTTCGCCGCGCGCTTTCTTACGGGCTACCGCCCCTCTTCGACCGGAGTGCCGGACACCGGCATTGCGCCGGCTTTTACGTGCCTAGCGGCACTTGCCGACGCACTGCCCAAGGACGGCTCAATCCTTCTCGGTGCGCAAAACGTTCATTGGTTGGAGTGCGGGGCGCACACGGGCGAAGTTTCGACAGCAATGCTCCAGGACTTCGGTGTCAGCTTCGCCATTGTCGGCCACTCGGAACGCCGTCAGCATTACGGTGAGAGCGACCTGGATGTAGCGCGACGGGCTCGGGCTGCAATCGACGCTGGAATGAAGGCTGTCGTTTGCATTGGTGAGACGAGAGAAGACTACGAA
>JAGRAW010000556.1 GCA_020434415.1 Bdellovibrionales bacterium | reverse complement strand
CCTACGCGTATCAAGCCGCAGTGCCGACAAGAGACCTTGCCTTCACAGCTCCATGCTTTGGTACACGACCCGACGCAGGCCTTCAGCCGCGGGGGGTGTACCCGTACCATTTATCGGCTAACTTACTGTCTTTCTTGAGAATGTCTCTCTGCGGCCGATTGAGTAGAGTTGGGACACAGAAGTATGTGGAAATTGTTCAGAGATCCTTGGCTCTTAGTTGTGCAGCCAAGCAATAAGGGGTGTCCCGGAGGTCGCTACGAAGCCCGCAGGTCGTTGCGAAGCCCGCAGGTCGTTACGAAAAAGGAGTATTGAACACTTCAAGCAAGTCGGCGAAGGTGCGGCGTAGTTCGATATACTCTGAATGCTCAAGCCTAAGGCCCTTGGCAATCAGGCTAATTGTCTGATCCTCCTCGAAGCTGATCGAGCCGCTGACCGCTGCTACGGCGAGCAGACTTTTGACCACGGACCGCCGTTCGTCTCGCGAGAGCACTTCGTTAAGCATCCGAGTGTAGCGATGATCCTCTAGGCCGGCGAGCTCGACCGTGTGATGACGAACGACCTCGAGAATGCGGTCAAAGAGGTCAGGCGAAACGGGAGTCTCATTAGTGAGTATCTCGCGAATGGCACCGAGTTCCGGTTCAGAAATGTCTCTATCGCTGTAGGCCACTTTCCCCAGCAGCCCGGCAAAACCGGTGATCCGTATGACTTCCTGCTCGCTAAGTCCGGCAAGAAGTGTCTCGAGTGCGGCAAACAAACTGCCGAAATCGTCCTTTCTAGCCTGCGGCTCTATTCCGAAGAGTTTCCATAAGTTCATGCAGGCAGTATCCCCATCAAGCGCCCCTCTCGCAAGTGGCTGCAGTAGCTACGTCAAGCTGAGGCTAATCATGGAGCGGCCTGCAAGCTTCGCGGATACTGGGGCTTCCAAACCACACCTGATCCGCGGGAGTTGAGGCTTCATGGCATCATCGTATGCAGCAGTGAAAGACGTTTCCGTTCATCGAATGCTGGTGAAGTTACCTGTCGCGTCGTTTCTTGGTGCCGGCGTTTTCGATAGCCTTCGTTGGTTTACCGGAACCACTACCTTTTCCTACACTGCGTTTCATCTCCTGGGCTTTGGCTTGGTCACCGGTGTCGTTGCGCTCGGATTCGGCGTCCACGATTGGTGGTCGCTGCCGCAAGGGACTCGGGAAAAGACCATTGCCTTCGGTCACGGCTGGCTGATGATCGTAACCATGATGATCTTCGCCTATAGCTTCCTGTTGCGATTCAACAATCCTATCGACTTCAACAGCGGGGGAGTCAGTCTTAGCTACGGTGGCATCTTCGTGCTGATGCTGGGCGCGTATCGGGGTGCACGCCTCGTATCGGTCCACGGCGCGGGGACTGCACATCAGACTACTGCTCCGGGGAGTGGGAGAGCCCGGCGTGCGAATCCGGCGCTTACGGTCGTACAGAACCCCGGCGAGACGCGCTCCAAGCCGGGGGAGCGGCCCTCCGATTCGCGACAGAACCTCTATCTGCTGTAGACGCGATCCTGGACAAATTGCTTGGCAGCAAGTATTCAGATCGCCATCGCGCCGCTTCTTCGCGATGTCCGTTGCCCCGGCTGACGCTCTTTCCCGCGACACCCTGAGTAGAGTTCCTTCGCGCTTTCCGCCCATCACGTTCGTTCGATGTGCGGAAAGCGGTGGTTAATCTGTTCTGTCCCCTATCCTGGAAAGGATTCACATGGTTGCCGACCAATTGGTGGCGCTCGTGAACGAGCCAAGTGAACGAATGTGTCACGAAGGTCTCTGCACCTTCATCAATCGAAAGTCTTTTTCCCATTCTCAGGCGCTGCGAGAGCATCGGGAATTTTGCAGCGCGCTGGAAGGTGTGGGGATCCCGGTGCGGGATCTGCGCATCAACGCGGATTGTCCTGATGCTGCGTTTGTCGAAGATAATGCCCGGGTCTTTGATGACGGCCATCTGCTGCTTGCGTCAATGACCCATCCTGCTCGGCGAGCGGAGATGGCAGGTTGGGAGCAGGTGTTGGAGATGGATCGCGAGTTTCGCTCGCTCTTTTCGAACATCACGTTCCTGTATCGCGAGGATGAAGACGCGCGTATCGAATTCGGCGATGTACTTTCCGTTGGCAGGCGCCATTTCGTCGGTCTCTCCACTCGTACGAATCGTCGCGGCTACGAGCTGTTTTCAGATTTCGTAAGACAGTATGGACATGAGACCGTGCCAGTTGAGTGTACAAAGGCGTTGCACCTGGATACGGCAGTGGCTCGAATTAACGAAAACACGGTTCTGCT
>JAGRAW010000555.1 GCA_020434415.1 Bdellovibrionales bacterium | reverse complement strand
TTATCTTGGCCTGTATCGCGGTGGTCGGAATGCAAAGTGAGGCTTCAGCAGATGTCGCAGGCCGACGGGCATCGTTTGATGCGTGGCGCCTGAGTAAGCCGATTGTCGAAAGACCGGCGAATCCAGGCCACATCAAGGGGCGCGCGATTCGGTCCGCTCACGGAAGAAACGCATATACCAACGGTTGGTATAATCCCGTGACGGGTTACGTTGTCTATCATCCGGACCGCTTGCCGCCGCCGTCGCAGCGCGCACCGGCGTGGCAAAGCCGAAGATCGTGGCCAGGTTTTTTCGGCAGGATTCGAAACTAGCGTCGGATCCAAGAAGCAAGGAACTGCACGAGAACAAAAAAGGCGAGGCGTCATTTGACGCCTCGCCTACCCGTGCGAGGTATCCTGCAAAAAGAAACGAAGGATTAGGCTGCGTGTTTACGGCGGCGTATGGCTCCGCCAAGCAGCCCGGCTGCTAGCAGCCCTACAGTTGCAGGCTCAGGTATCGGTTCTCCCGGCGGCGAAACGTGATCGTTGCCGACCGTCTCCCAGTGGATGTTGAAGCCGAGAGTGTGGTCCGGTTTGTCCGGACGTAAGCCGAAAAGTTCAAGCCAACTGCGGAAAGCGAAATGCTGTTCGCCCGCGACGTTGCGGTAAAAGTATGAGTCCGCTTCGCGATTTGCTCGGGCGCCAACCTGAAAAGCGGTGCCCGCCGCGAAATCACTACCGTAGGCGCTGAAGCCGTCGAGAGCGGTCAGTGTCCCGATGGACGTATTCGGCGCCGGCACATCGAATTGGAGGTGAGCGCCCTGCACTTGCGCCGCACCAAAGGTCAAGTCGAGTGCATAGTCGACTCCTTTATTGCTGGTGAAGAGCCCTGTCACGCTAAGTTCCTGCGTCAACGAGTCGTAGAACAACTTCGTGCCGGTCGTCTCCAGTCGGCCAAGCTGACCGAGTACGATATCGTCGTACGCACCGGAAACTACACTGTAGGAAAGGTCAGGCTGCATGTAGATCGGCGCAGCTTGACTCTCAGTCGTAAAGCCAATCAAAGGCAGTGTGATGGCGGCAACCGCTAGTAAAAATTTTCTGTGCATATTCATCCTGAGTGCTACTGCTTAACCCTACTCTCTGCTCGGTTAGAGCGAATCGTTTTTATCGGTATTACCGGATATAAGGCAGTGAGCGCAAACAGCGGTGATGCGCTGTCGAGAGTCGTAAGTCGCCGATTATCAAGCTGAAATTGTCGTGGAAGACAGTTTGGTCAAGGATTCGTTGGGATCTTTCCAAACTTCGAGGATGCACTCTCCAAACAAGGGAGCGTGGCCGTTGTATTTTCAATAGTTCGGAAGGAAGACTGAGAGCTGCGATCGACTCTCGCCGTGTTGCTGCTGTGATCGGAGCGGGGTGGCAAGTGCACTGAAAGGGCCGCAGCAGGTTAGGCAGAAAGTGGGCGAAAGAGGTAGGACGCTGGTCCTGTCAGAACAGCGCCCTGGATGTCGAAAAGCCTATATCGAGCAAGGTGCTTATCGTCGCCTCTTTCGCCCCATCGGTCATCTGCTGCTAGAAAAAGTAGGTGTAGCCGAGCAGCAGGGTTAATGCATTGAAGTCTAGCTCACTTTCCCGATCTTCCCCGCCGAAGAAATTGCTTTCATCTGCGGAATCGAAGTCAGTGACCTGATCTATGTCGTCCTCGGAGCCGAAGCTATACTGAAGGCCGAAAGCCGTTTCCGACCGCTCGCCTTTGTAGCTTGCTCCCAACACGACGTGGTACAGATCGACATCCAGCGCAGCGACGTCGTAGCCTTCGATATCGAGGTCTTCATGTGTTGATTGATCGACACGAACGCTAAGGTAGCCGGTCCACTTTTCGTTCAGCTCTTGTTCCACCGCGAGCGCGAAATTAACTACATCGCTACCCGAGGCGTATACTTGCAGAAGCTCCCGGCTGGTAATGCCGAAATCGATGCCGCTGGGGCGGAAGAAGGGGCGGTTCTCCGGAGTCATCACATTATAGGGATCTCTCTCGGCGAAATATTCTCCCGAGAAAGCGAGGGTCGTGCCTGATGCCTCGATATCGTATTCCGCTCCGAACGAAACGGAGAACGGTGAGCGAATTTCGGCATCGAGACTTTCCTGGCGATCGTTCCCGGTGAATGACGTCAGCTCTCCATCAATGAGAATATCGGTCGCTGTCAGGTCTGAGGTCACTTCTCCGTCGCCGGTAATGTCGAAACTCGGAGTGGTCACCGCGACACCGAATCGCACCGGCGAGTAGTCTGCCGCGAGGCCGAATTTACCGAAGCCGCGG
>JAGRAW010000554.1 GCA_020434415.1 Bdellovibrionales bacterium | reverse complement strand
GATCTCGCCTCCACCCATCAGGTAGAGCATCAACACGACAAAGAACGTGGTCAAGCTGGTGAGAATCGTTCGGCTCATCGTTTGGTTGACGCTGAGGTTGACCAAATCGATGAAGCTCAGCGACGCCAGCTCGTGCCCGGGCGCCTTTTTGCGGCGCTCCCCTCGCTGCGCAAGGCCCACGTTCTCCCGAACGCGATCGTAGATAATAATCGTATCGTTCAAGGAGTAACCGAGGATGGTGAGCAGGGCGGCAAGCGTTGAGGCACTGATCTCTCTACCACTCATGACGTAGATTCCGGCTGCAACGACGATGTCGTGCACTAGCGCCGCGATAGCGCCGACAGCAAACCGCCACTCGAAACGGAACGAGATGTAGACGAGCAAACAGAGAATCGCGATCACCAGCGCCTTCACGCCGTTTTGCCGTATTTGCTCACCGATGACCGGCCCGACGAAGTCTTGCTTCAGAATCTGAAACGAAT
The DNA here is from genome assembly GCA_020434415.1 of Bdellovibrionales bacterium. Lineage (GTDB taxonomy): Bacteria > Bdellovibrionota_C > UBA2361 > SZUA-149 > SZUA-149 > JAGRAW01. The sequence continues at coordinate 1,828 of JAGRAW010000554.1, read as the reverse complement.
TGCCCTCAATCTTCTCGAGCGCCGAGTCGATGCGCTGCGCGATATCTGCATCTCGCGCAGCTTTCAGCCGAATCGAAAACTCGTGGGTATCACCCTCGAACGCCTGCACGCTGGCGCCACTAATGTCGGCTCGATCGAGCGCCTGACGGATATCCCCGATGGCCACCGGCTTTTCGAAGAGGACAATAACATCAGCTCCACCGACAAAGTCGACGCCGTATTTCTCGGGGCCCAACCGCACCCAGGAAAAAATGGAGAGGCCGATAAGCGCCAGCGAGATCGCCACCCACAGGAAGCGCCACCGCATGTAATCCAATCGAAGTTCGCTCGAGACCAGCTCCATCGTCTGCACCCCTAGATACTCAACTCGCCACCGGACTTTTTAAGCTTCAGCACATCGAAGCCCACTTTCGACACGAACAACGCCGAGAACATACTCGTAATGATCCCGAGACAGAGCGTCACCGCGAAACCTTTGATCGGTCCGGTACCCCAATTGTAGAGGATGAGCCCGGTGACCAATGTCGTAATGTTGGCATCGAGGATAGTCCAATGCGCTTTCATGAATCCCGCATCCACTGCGGCGCGCGCAGTCGCTCCGGCGCGCAGCTCTTCACGTATCCTCTCGAAGATAATGACGTTTGCGTCGACGGCCATACCGACCGTTAGAACGAGACCGGCAATACCCGGCAGGGTGAGTGTCGCTCCCAAGAGTGACAATAGCGCCAGCAGGAAGAGCATGTTGAGCACTAAACAGCCAACAGCGAGGACTCCTGCCTTGCGGTAGTAGATCATGACAAAGACCACCACGAGGGCGGCGCCCGCGATCATCGAGTTGACCCCCTTTCGAATGGAATCTGCGCCGAGAGTCGCCCCGACAGTCCGCTCTTCCTCGAAGGTCAGCGGAGCGGGCAGAGCACCGGAACGAAGCACCACCGCCAGTCGATGCGCCTCATCACGGGTAAACCCGCCCGATATCTGGGCCGTTCCGGCGGTAATCGGTTCGCGAATCACCGGAAAGGACTGCACCACGTTATCCAGGACAATTGCGAGCTGTCGGTTCACGTTCTCCGTGGTGATCCGCGCAAACGTCTGCTTCCCAAAGCCGTTGAGCCGGAGGGTCACCTCGATCTCATTCGTCTGCGGGTTTACTTCCACGTTCGCGCGCTCAATCGCGTCACCGGTCATCAACACGTCTTCTTCGAGGCGTAGCGTCGCTCCTTCTCGGGTTTTCGCGCTGACCGTCTCGTCCGCCGGCTTATCCACTCCGGCAACCAGTCGAAACTCGAGCTTTGCCACCGAACCGATGGTTTCCTTGACCGTGTCCAGATTGGTAATGTCCGGAAGCTGCACCATCACCCGATCTTCGCCGGTTCTCTGAATGACCGGCTCCGCGACCCCATACTGGTCGACGCGGTTGCGAATGGTTTCGATCGCCTGGATAACGGCGTTCTTCTCGATTTCGACGGCTTCTTCTTTGGTCAACGTGTAGGTCACGGTCACCCGCCGTCCGGTCTTCTCCAGATCGCCTCGGACGAGAAATGGATAGTTCTCCTGGATATAGGCGTCGAGCTTTTCCAATCCGCGATCGTCAAGCAGTACCACCTGCACATCGCGCACGCCGCGCTGTCGCGCTCGAACAATTGTCACCTGCTCGCGCTTGAGCTCTGAGCGGATTGAGCCCGCGATCGCACCAAGGTGGCTCTTGATCGCTTCTTCTGTCTGCACACCAAGGACAAGGTAGGAACCGCCCTTGAGATCCAGTCCCAACCGCAAGGGCCGGTTCGGCCACCAGTCCGGCAAGCCCTCGATGAAGCTCGGGGCGATA
>JAGRAW010000553.1 GCA_020434415.1 Bdellovibrionales bacterium | reverse complement strand
ACGGAACGTATCGAGGATAGAGAAGCGGCGGCTGGAGTTGCGGAGTCTGTCCGGTTGCTGACCGAGCGCGAGCTACGGCAATTGGTGCCGGAAGCGGCAGTATTTCGCGAGCGAATGTGCGGGCTGACGAAATCCTTTATCGCCTACGACGGCTGGGAATGAAAGGCTATACTGTAGTAAACTGCTGAAAAGGAGGATTCATATGGCCTGGTTCGACAAACAGACCGATGGCGACGTTCAAGCAGAAGCGATTGGAGAGCCGACAGCTAAAGGGCTAAACGAGCAGGAGACGATTCAGCGTAACGTCTTTATCAGTACATTCGCGATGCTTGCAAAAATGGCGTCTGCCGACGGTACGGTCAGCAAGAACGAAGTCGAAGCGGTGGACCGCTTCATGAAGCAGGTGCTCAAGCTCGATGATGCGCGAAGAAGCTTCGCCATCAAAGTGTTCAACCGAGCCCGGACGTCGACAAAGACCTTTCGAGACTATGCCGAGGAGTATCGCGAGCTTCTCAAGGACACGCCGGAAATGTATGAGTGGATGGTGGACGTGTTAGCGAGGGTGTCGCTCGCGGATCAGGTGTTTAGCAATCCGGAAGCCTCGTTGCTCTATTCCGCTTGCGAGGTGTTCGGTGTCGACCCGGGCCGGTACGCCAAGTTGGCGCAACACCTCCAGCCTGCAGCAGTGGCGCAGGATGACGAGGTGTATCAGCGTATCGGTTGCAGTCCAACAAGTTCTGACGAGGAAATCGCCGCCAAAGTCAGTCAGCTCGAACAGCAATTTGATCCTGAGCACATTGTCGCTATGGGGCTGCCGGAGGAGTTTGTCAAGGTGGCGCAAGAGAAGCGCAAGGCGGTGCAAGAGGCTCATCAAGAGATCCGGCGGCGACGCGGACGGTAGCGCGCAGAGTATACTGTTCTCTACGATTCCAAGCAGTTGCAACTATTTTGCAGCAATCTCGCTCAAAAACAGGAGAGGTGGTTGGTGGTGCGCAGGATGTTGGGGTTGTGGCTATGGGCGGAAGTATCACCGCGATTCTATCGTATTGGGCATTGTGTTTGGGCGCAGCGCTAGCGGCGCTTAACGGCTTTCATAAACTCGATCCCGCTGAAGCGGGATTACCTGTTTTTTGGGAGTGGTATTTTAGGCTAGGTCGCGACGCGATTTGTATCCTGTTCGTCGTCCTTCCTCTGTTCGCTTCTGCAATCGCAGTCACGGCGAAGAAACTTTCAGTCCAGCGTGAAGTTGACCTTGTCGAGCTGCTCTGTGCGACTCCCCGCGCATGGATGCGGTGTGCGTGTGCTGCTGCGCACGCAACATTTACGCTCTGCGTTGTCATGCTCCCGGCGATAGTGACTGCCCTGCTGCTGCCACGGCAGTTCGCCGTGGGAAGCGGTAGCGCCGCTTTCGTCTCGGTTGGATTCGTAAATGCCTTCTTCCTTTTTGGAGTGCGAAGGCAGATTGGCGGTCGTTTACTCTATCCGCTAGTCGTCGTCTTGAATGAGCGAAGCTACCTTGCCGCACTTGCCCTATCGATCGAACTGTTTCGCCGACGAGCAGCAGACCTGATAGCTGTAGTTGTCCTGGGAGGCAGCGGGTTGTTGCTATTGCTGCTGCTTGTTCCGCTTAGATTCAGCGAGCTTTCTATGCTCGTCGACGGACGTCTTCTGGAGTCTGTTTTTGACTACCCTTGGATAACGGTCTGCAGTGTCATGCCGTATTTGTGTATTCTCGCCGTGACGATGTTCGTACTTTCGCTCTTGGTACTTCGCATGATCGAAGAGCGAAATCGGGAGCGATTTTCTTGGTTTCTCGATTACAATGTCTCACCGTACTTCATCACGAAACTTGCTCGTGCGGGTTATTTTAAGTAGATGTGATCCCGTGAGAAGATTCGGGAGGTAGCCGTGGCACATGTGGTGATCGCAGGGTGTGGTGATATCGGCACAGCGCTCGGCGAGAGGCTTGCTGTCCGAGGAATCTCCAGTATCGGCCTTCGACGGTCGCTACCCTCGCCGCCGCTCGGCGATCCTGATGCTGCAGTATCTTCCGAAAATCCGGCGTTAGGGAAGTTCAAGCTTGTACAAGCCGACCTGCTACAGCCGGAGACCTATCGTCAACATCTCGTCGGCTGTGAGTCAGTCGTCTACCTTGCGACACCGGACGGGCGGGATGAGGCTGCTTATCGACGAACCTATGTCGATGCGATCCGGACTCTACTTGACGAAGTAACCGCCGTTGCTCCTTTGTCTCAGGTATCTCAGGTATCTCAGGTATCTCAGGGGCCTTGTCAGCGGGTGTTTTACGTATCGAGTAC
>JAGRAW010000552.1 GCA_020434415.1 Bdellovibrionales bacterium | reverse complement strand
AAATATGGCTATCGAGGTGCTCTCTATGGTCACTTCGGACAGGGCTGTGTCCATTCCAGGATTTCCTTCGATCTGCGGAGCGCTGAAGGCATCCGCCGCTACCGTGCTTTTCTTGACGAGGCATCCGACCTGGTCGTTTCCTATGGTGGGTCTCTCTCCGGGGAGCACGGCGATGGGCAACAGCGAGCCGAGTTCCTCCACAAACAGTACGGTCCGGAATTGGTCGAAGCAATGCGCGAATTCAAGCGCATCTGGGACCCGCGCGGCAAGATGAATCCGGGCAAAGTTATCAGTCCCTACCGCGTCGACCAGCATCTCAAGCTCGGTGTCGAGTATAACCCGCCTCGGCCGATGGTGAAGTTTGCCTATCGGCAAGATGGCGGCGATTTTGCACACGCGACTCTTCGGTGCGTCGGTGTCGGAAAGTGCCGTCAACCGGAAGGGGTCGATGTCATGTGCCCGAGCTATATCGTCACTCATGAAGAGAAGCATACCACTCGAGGCCGAGCGAGGCTGTTGTTCGAGATGCTGCAAGGTGAAGTCATCCGCGACGGCTGGCAGAGCAAGGAGGTATATGAGGCGCTGGACCTATGCCTGGCCTGTAAAGGCTGCACCAGCGACTGCCCAGTGCATGTAGATATGCCGACCTATAAAGCTGAGTTTCTCTACCACCACTTCAAGGGGCTGAGACGCCGGCGAAGCCGTCATATGTACGCCTTCGGATTCGTCGATCAAGCCGCTCGGGCGGCATCGCTATTGCCCGGATTGGCAAATCTACTGACTCAGACGCCACTCCTCTCGGGCGTCGCGAAGCGGCTTGCAGGAATGGATTCGCAGCGGCGGATCCCGATGTTTGCGCCGCTAACCTTGCAACAATGGTTTCGCCGACATACGAAGCCGGAGTCGAACACCATGCGGCCACGAGTGCTATTGTGGCCGGATACCTTCAATAATCATTTCCACACCGACGTAGGTGTCGCAGGTGTGGAAGCCCTCGAGGCTGCCGGCTACGAGGTTGTCATGCCCCGAGCGCATGTGTGCTGCGGTCGTCCGCTCTATGACTATGGCTTCCTCGACATGGCCGAACGATACCTGCGGCGCACGTTGAGGCAATTGCGGAGCGAAATTCGTCGCGGCACACCGGTGGTCGGCATGGAGCCGAGCTGCATTGCGGTCTTCAAGCACGAGCTTCGCGAGATGCTTCCTCACGATGCTGATGCCGCCCGTCTGGCGAAGAACTGCTATCATTGGTCGGAGTTCTTCGAAAAATTCGACATTCCGACGCCGACATTGGCACGCAAGGCCGTTGTTTGGGGGCACTGCCATCAAAAAGCGACTGGTGGAACGGGTGCCGACATGACGTTGTTGAATACTAGGATGGGACTTGCGGCACGAGAAGCGAAGGGCGGCTGCTGTGGTCTCGCAGGCTCCTGGGGCTTTGAAAGCGGCAAATACGAGATGTCCAAGGCATGCGGCGAAGTTGGGTTTTTCCCTGCCGCGAGGAGCGCTGACCGGCAGACGCTGCTTATTGCTGATGGCTTTTCCTGCAAGACACAGCTCGAGCAGTCAGAGGTTGGGCGCAAGGCGCTGCACGTGGCGCAGGTAATGAAGCTGGCGCGAGACGGAACTGTATTCGCCGAGTTTCCTGAACGGGCAGCGCCGCCACCTCCGGCTGCTCCTGCCGGAATGCGTTTGGTTCGGGCCGCCGCGGTCTGTATCCTTGGCGCCCTACTGGTGGGCATTACGACGAAGACCGCCCTGTCCGTAAGCCGAGCCAAAGGGCGTCAATGGTCGTAGGAATGAACTGTCAAAACAAGGGGTTAGTAGCGAAAGTTTGCGTATTTCCTGATTTTTGAGTATCTTCCCCGGCAATGCGGGTTCACCCTCGGAAATGGGTTTACCGCCAGCAAATGGAGGGGCAGGTGCTCGAGGCAGCGGAGCTTACTTTTCGGATTGGCGATGCGCATATTCTTAACGGCATCGGCTTTCGGGTCTCCCCTGGGGAGAAGGTCGGGATCATCGGACCCAACGGCAGCGGCAAGACCACCCTTTTTAACTGTCTCAGCGGGTTCAATCTTCCCACCGGCGGACGAATCAGCCTGCACGGTCGTGACATTACACGGGCGACTCCGTCCAAGCGTGCGCGCTTGGGACTGGGGCGGGTGTTTCAGAACTTCGGCATTTTCCGCGAAATGACCGTCCAGGAGAACATGCTTCTTGCGCTCGAAGCGACTCGCGCAGGATCGTTTTTTCCCTGGAGCGCCGCGCATCGGCGCCATCAACAGGAAGCGTTTGAATACCTCGATAGCGTAGGGTTGGCTGAAAAGGCCGGCGACAAGGCAGGCAGCCTT
>JAGRAW010000551.1 GCA_020434415.1 Bdellovibrionales bacterium | reverse complement strand
CCAGTTCCACTTTCTGCTGCCGGAGTTTTCGGCATTGGAGAATGTGATGCTCCCGATGCAACGACTGGGCCGCGTTCCTCCCGCACAAGCACGGAAGCGCGCTGCCGATTTGCTGGAAAGCCTCGGCCTCGAGCAACACCTGCACAAACGCCCCAAACAGCTTTCGGGAGGGCAAAGTCAGCGCGTGGCGATTGCCCGAGCGCTGGCCAACGACCCGCATCTACTGCTCGCGGATGAACCGACCGGAAACCTTGACACGGCAGCGAGTGATACCGTGCAGCAGATTCTCCACACACTGGCGTCAGAACATCGCCGGGCAGTGGTAACCGTGACCCATGATCCTCGTATCGCCCAGGTAGGCGATCGAGTGGTAACCATCGTTGACGGCGCGATCGTTTCCTCTGAAATAGTCGAAACGAGTTCGTTCTCGACCCAAGACTGAACCCGCCGACACCGCTCTTTTCGGACTTGAGGATTCGTCCAGGATCAAGCTGAACGTCGCCGCTCCCGAAATCGGGAGAGAAGACATTCCGGGGGACGGTGGGGAGTTCAAGGCACCTGCAGGCGCTGCACAACTTGTTGAGCTGCGCAGTGTTACCCCCAGCGACTTGGTAGACGATTCGTAGCCTTTCACTGTCGATCCTTTCTAAGCAAGATCAGAGAAAGACGACGCCGTAAGAAGATCCTACGGGTGAGCGTGAGGCTCCGAAGGAGCGTGCCCGCCGTGGCATTCGTGCAGCTTTGAGAGAGCCGCAGAGAGCACCTGCTTCATAAGAAAATCCTCGCCCGTTGGGGCGAGGATTTTTTAATGGTGCCTTCTCATAGAACCTCAATGCACACTCTTCTTCGCGCCTCCAGGGATTGCGTTCCCGTCAGGCTTTCGATCACGCCGCACCATGTAGGCGTGGACCATGACCGTTTTCTCCGCATCGGGATCGGAGCCTAACCCGGGAGGGCGCCGCCAGTGGCCTTCCCGGAAATGCCATGACTGCGAGAATCCCGAGTCCCTTCCCCTCCTCATCGAGTGCCGCAACCCTTCTACGAGGTCCGGCGGAAGGGCTATTTCGGACCCCAGCTTTGTTACCTCTGACTCGAAGATGATCGCTGTGGGATCAGCAAGCGGTTGGGTGCTCCCGGTCGGCGGTCGCTCATGTTGCGAAGAGGCCGGGGGCCTTCGCGACCGCAAATAGAGATTGAACCCAAGCGCTATTCGCAAGACCTGCTCAAGAAATCTTGGGAACGCCTCTACGCGCTCAGGATCCAGACCGTTGGCCTCCTCAAGCCCTCTGAATTGCTCCGCAGGAGCATCAAGGATTTTACCATCGCTCTTCAGGTCGAACGTGAAATAGAAAGGCTGAAACTTCAGTCGATCCACCAGCTCCAAGAAAAGCGCGTCCCCTAGCCCTTCTTGGTTGGCTTCCGAGATGCGATCCAGTTGCCCCAGTCGTGAGCGGATCTGCTTCTTCCTCGCCTTCGAAAGAGGCTCCACTCGGGAGATCGAGACCGGATAGGGCGTGATTGACAGCGTATTCCGCCTCCCGTCTTGCAGCTCACCCATCAACGTGACGAAGAGCATGTCGATGTCTCCGAACGGAGAGGGAATAGGCTCTTCCAACTCAATCACGTAGCACTCAAACGGGAAATGCAAATCGCTCCAGCGCACGTCTCTAAGCGAAACATGCGCAAGGGATAAGACGAGATTCTTCGACAAGGAATAAATCCGTCGCGAAGAGCAGGTCCAATGAAGGAGCTGTTTGGGGACGGTACCCAAGGTTTGCAGTGCCGGGCGCCAAAGCGGGAGCCATATCTCGTAGACGCTTGGAAAGGCTACATCGTTGGGCATCTGAAAGTCCTCGTACGTCCTCTCGGATGCGGACTCATGACCTGCGAAGGCGCTGAGGAGCCATGCCCTAATCTCTTCGTAGTGTACGAGGGCTCCTGTGTTTGAAGAGAGTTCCTTTCTGCCGGTTCTCCGGCAGAACGCATTCATCCGGCTGAGCAGAAAGCAGACGTCCTGCCAGCGCCGCAGCAGCAGTTCGAGCGTTGTCATAGCATTTATTACCCGAAAAAAAAGGGAAGGAGCGTACCTGCTCGCTGAAGGCGAGCACAATCAAAGATGTGAGAACCTTGAAGTGCAGGGACCGTAACAAAACCGAGCGAACAGGTCAACATTTCCCCGGGATGCGTCTAGGATTGACCTGAATTTTGCCGATTCAGAAGTCGAGAGAAACGAGGTTCCGCGGGGAGGCCGGGACGTTCAAGTGCACGTGCGAGCGCACGGGGAACTGAGCGGGGAAACTGGACTCAGCAGATTCTCTTGAAGAGCTTAGATATCAAGCTCCACCGCCTCGGC
>JAGRAW010000550.1 GCA_020434415.1 Bdellovibrionales bacterium | reverse complement strand
GATGAAGGACTATCGACATCCTCCCCACTATCGCAAGGGCCCGGCCCCAGCCATGGTTTCTGACCAACCCCTGCAGCATTGCCCAGCGTCCGCCCAAGTCATACCGCCAACGGCCGAAGTGCATGTTGGCCGTTTTGCGTCCGAAGTGGTTGATATAGGCCATCTCGGTTACGTACAGACCGTATCCGGCCTTGCGCGCACGTAACGCTAGATCGAGGTCGACTCCCCAGCCGTAGCGCTTGAAGTTTTCCAGGTCCATTCCGCCGGTAGCCTGCCAGCATTCGCGGGACAGCATGAGCGCTGTTCCCTCCACAGCAGGCACTGCCCGATACCGCGGCCGAGGAATATAGTCCGCGGCGTCTGGCCGCTGGCCGGCTACCGCCCATGGCATCCCCATATCCGCCATCGGCCCGACGATTCCCGCGTCCCCGGGTAAGCGGGGGTCGAGCAGGGCTGCCACAAAGCCCTTCGAGATGCGGGTGTCGTTGTTGAGCGTCATCGCGTGGGAGTAGTCCTCCGAGAACGCAGTTCGAAACCCGAGCTCACTGCCGCCGGCCCACCCAAGATTCTCGCCGGGCGTGATGACTCGTTCGTCACCGATTCTGGGATAGTCGCCCTTGTTGTCCACGATCAGGTACTCGGCGCCTTCGCGCTTTAGGTCGCCTACAAGCGCATGAGTGTATTCATGTCCCCCGAACACCGGGACGGTAATCAGCAAAGACACGAACCAAACCGTACACCGGTGATGGCCACCGTGAGCGCCATCCGGGACAGGGCAATGTTGGTGATCGTGCCAGTTTCTCAGCATGGAATCCGGGGACGCCTGCGTCCCGCACCATCACCGGGAGAGAAGCTGAATCGCACTGGCTCTCGTCGAGGCTCTGAGCCAGTGCGCTTCAGAATTCCTCCGCAAGTACCCTCAACTGAGCTACGGCCGGGCTATCCTTGCGCAGTTGGCGAAACAGGACGGAAGCCCATGCGCAACGTGACAGAGCCATGAAGATAGTGTTCCGCAGGGACCCGACAACTGACATGTACTACCGTTATGCGCGGCAAGAAATGCTGCCGTTCATGCCGGCAGACGCGCAACGTGTCCTAGAACTCGGATGCGCGGAGGGGGTGTTCGCCGCCACGGTCAAGGAGCGCACGGGCGCTGAAGTATGGGGCATCGAGTTCAACCCGCAGGCAGCCGAACGTGCTAGAGCGGTCATCGACCGCGTCCTCGTGGGAGATGCCGATACGCAGATTGCCGAGCTGCCTGACAACCACTTCGATGCAGTCGTTTGCAATGACGTACTTGAGCATCTCGTCGATCCGGTTGCCACTCTGAAGCAGCTTCGCACCAAACTTAAGCCTGGGGGTGTCGTCGTTGCCTCGATCCCCAACATCCGTTATGCACCGGCCCTGAGCAAGGTGGTTTTTCGTAAGGACTTCCCGCAGGACGATGAGGGCATCTTCGATCGCACGCATCTGCGCTTCTTCACACACAAAAGCATTGTGCGACTGTTCGAGACGGCGGGATTTACCATGCAGCGCATGAAGGGCATCAACGCCTATTACGGGCCCCTCGCCCTATTGCTGACTCTTATGAGCTTCGGATACTTCAGCGATGGCTTCTATTTGCAGTATGCGTGCGTGGCGTCGCCGTCAACATGACGTGAAAACGAAGTCTTGACCGCCGCAGATGCAAGGTGCCCCAGCCGCGGGTCATGACCGACGGGGTGATGCGTTGCCGCCGCCGAGAGAGGGAAGAGCCAAAAGACTAGTGATTAAAGGACTCTGACCAAACGGCGAGACCCCAATGCTCGGATGAGCAGAAACTATAGAAGCGCGAGTTTCGGACGCCCCGCGAACTGCTCAGCGTTCTCACCAAGCCGTGATAACGAACCGCCTAGCGATCCCGGCCCCGCCCTGGCAGCTTCGCGGCTATAAACCTGTACGCGGAGTAGATGTACTTATTCAAGGGATATGGCAACACCTGCTCATGAGCAAACCGGAGCCTCGCCTCGAGCTCGTCTATGTCCAAGCTCGCTAGGACTGTCGCCGGATGCTTAAGGGGCAGGTCCAACTCCTCGGCCCCCAACGAAGAGTAGACAGAGTCTCTCCTTTGGGTCGTCGCCTCAGGATGGACCCCAATGTTGCGTACTAGGTTCCGGGCAGGAGTGATGCAAAGGCCCGAATTCGCCCATATGCTGTAAGTCCATTGAAAATCCCAAGTAGCGACATTGCCTTCATAGGCACTTTGGAAGACGGACTCCCACCAAAAGCGCTCACCCCCCTTCCGCACGTACTGGTCGAACAGCTTCCTATCCCTGATCTCTGGCCAATTTGTCATGTTGAGATCGTATTTCGCCCA
>JAGRAW010000054.1 GCA_020434415.1 Bdellovibrionales bacterium | reverse complement strand
ATCTCGAGCAGTCTCTGAGAACCCTAGCATGAAGCCCGTTTAATGTTACTATTTGTCATCGTGTCGAAATCAGCACGCGAAGCGCAGTGGAGCCCTTCCGGTTACAACTCACTTATTGGATTTCTCCCTCGCCACACAGGATTGGCGACTGCCGGGAATGTAAGAAATTATCGTTTGAAGACATTCCGCGGTCGCGGAGTACCAAGGACGAATATGCAAGTCCGCGAACGAAAGTGAGGATGAAGCAGAAGCCGTGGGAAAACCAAAAGCGAACCGCAGCTAAAACACTACCTCTGGGAGCGGAGCACATTGCTGCTCGCACTCCCAGAGGCCACACCGACAGTCTTCGCTACACCGGCTTACTCGCCATTAAGCGGTAGGTGAGCCGAATGGGCGCGACCACCGTCATCAGCCCTACAGTGAACAGGGCGAGCACCGTCTCTTCAGGATCGACTACCGGGAGTTCAGTCATGAAGGTGCCGATACTAGCGACAGCAAACGAGGGGACGCTGACCAGCGAGCCCGCTACGGATAGTGTCCAATCAAGAGCCCGGCGTCCACGAGCCACATGTGCTTCCGCAGCGACCACGAGGTCGTGTAGCAGCGTACGGCGAACACCTCGGACCCGAAAGCCCCTGGCAGTCACAGCGAGATCGACATCAAACTGCTCCATAATGCCCTGAGCATACATCTCGGGACTCGGGTCGACGCACCGTAGAATGGGCGGCCTGACCGCGTAGGACATTGCCGGCACCTCCGGACGAAGTTCGAAGGGATCCGTCAGCTCTCCTTCGAATTCCCTTCGCAGAATAGCGTACAGCAAACCGAGAGCGTCGAGCACGGAAACTTCTTCGCAGACAACTGCGAAAAGATCGTCACGTTCGAACAGCCGTACTACGTCGCTTTGCGATTGCACTGAGGTAGAGGTCATGTCTTGCATCCTTTCGGCAAGGTAGGAAATGTAAGAACGGGTATCTGAGCATCCGGTATGCCGCAAATGACATACCGCAAGTCGGGCTGCTCCATGCCCATGGATGGCATCGAACTGGGTCGCGTCGAGGCAAAGCCCCATGGTCGGATGCTCGACGAATTCGACGGGAATGCCGATACACTGCAGGAAACTAGCCTGCAAGAGCAGCGACTGATCTGGTCGGAAGAGCACCTGCAAAGACTCACAAGAGCCACAGTGAATGCGGTGCTCTAAGTCGACTAGGGTAAATTCGCGGCGGCCGGCGCCGGATTTGTTCCAGACTCCCTTCTCGGAGTCCTCCTTCATGATATTTGCGCAAGCACAAACCACAAGTTCGGGGCAAAGATCCCCGATGGGCAGGAGGGTAGACTCCCCCACCACGCTTAATCGAACCATACCAGAACTCCTTACCGAGACTTCGAAACATACGTGCCTCTCCAGGCACAGTAGATGTCCGCATGACATCTACTGTGCCTGGCGTAGGAAGTGTTCGAACGGAGGAGTGTGCTGGACCGGGAATTCGCGCAACAGGGAGGTTTCTACAGCCTGACGAAAATGAAGCTGCTGAAAGACATACGCCCACCTACAAGCCGATGCCCCACCGTACCGGGGACCAGCCTAAGGCAGCAAAGCGTTTGGTAAAAACAGTGTGGTTGCTAGCACTATGCTGCAAAGTTGTGACTGCATGCACGAGCTGAAAAAGACCCTCGATGGGCAGTTTCAGCAATCTACTAGCGAGACCTACATCACGGCTTCCAGTCTTCCGGTGCATTCTAGCAGCGTACCCTAACCTAAAGTGTAGCTGGACAGGCACGTTAGCCCGTTCGACTCTTGGCCGGCCAGCCCCGACACAGCCAGCCCCGACACAGCCAGCCCCGACACAGCCAGTTGGCGCTCTTTACTGGGATCCACTGGGAGACAGTTTAGCAAAGCGGAATAACTCCGCGCTCTCTCTACTCAGGACAAATTGTGCTGCCGAAGATACGCCGATTTTTTGGGGTGTCAACCACTTTCAGCAACTCTTTAGCGAAGCCTTACCAGCCCGGGTCGTGCCCCTAGACAGTTCGAAAACGGCGCTATTCTGCCGATTCCGGCGTCGCCTCATAGTGCAGCAAAACGAGACGAAGCTCCGGCTTCGAGACTGCCGTAGTCGCTCTTGCGACCTGCGTGATGTTTTTGAGCTGCTCAGTCAGCTCTTGGACGCGGTCCTCAGCGATGACAATGAAAGCTTCCCTACGCGATTGCACTTCAGCAGGAGTGCTGATGGGCACCAAATCGCGATGAAGGGCGTAGCGGAGCGGGTAGGAAAGTCCGCCATAAATAAGCAATGGAGTGACGGAAGGAACCCTCGCTTCAATCTGCCTTGCGAATGGAACAAGATTCTTCACATTGCCATCAATGGGTAAAATCGAAGTAAGAGCGCATGCACCGCCTAGTAGTAGTGCGACTACGATTGCCACCACGGCCCTCTGGAGCTGCAATCGACGCCAAAGTAGAAATGCGAACCAGAGCGACACCGGTATAAAAGCGGCAAATCCAAAAAAGGTGGGCTGTGCACCGAGCACCCGGATACCCTCGTCGATGTAAGGACGTACTCGCGCGGAAGAAAGAGCGAACTGGCCGGCGACCTCCGGTGTCAGAACGAGCAGCACTAAGGCGCCAAACAGCACTGTTGAGAGTAGTGCTGCTCCGCCGACGATCCATGCGAGCCCTCCCAAGGTGCCACGCCGTTCGTTTGGAGCTCGCGTGAGCGTGCAGATCGATTCAGCAAGGAGAATAGCCAAGGGTGCCAGGATCGGCAGAAAATACACCACTCGCTTACTCTCGCTCAACAGTACAGCCAGGACGAAAACACCAATCCAGAGCAGCAAGAAAAACGGTACGCGTCGCCGGTCATCTGTAATCTGCTTGGGTAAATTGATGAGCAGCGGCAGAAACAGGCTCCACGGCATGAACGCCAGCAGTGGGTAGATAATCGCAAACAGAAACGGCTTGCGGTGACCCGGGTCGAATGAATCACTTTCTACTATTCGAGCGAAGTTCTCTTGGAAAAGTTGCTTGGTCAAAAACGCTGAACCTCGCTCCAGATAGGCGAACCAGTACCACTGACCGAGAATCGCGATAGCTGCGAGAACGACTATCAGCAATGGAAGCACCGGCAGTCTGGCGAATGATGATCGAAGACTTCGCCGCTCCGTCACGACGAAAAATACGCCACCGGCAACCAACGGAAGGAAAATTCCAGCCGGCCCCTTGGCCAACCCGGCCAGTCCCAGCGCAAGGCTCCCCGGAAAAAGAATGCTCCAACGAAACCGCCCGCTCCGATACCAGTCCTCGAGCGCCTCGAACGCCAGATAAAACGACGGCACCAAAAATCCGGTAAATACCATATCCACTCGAGCATGAGTGGCGCTGCGCATAAACTCGAAGGACGAAGCTAGAAGCAGTATGGAATAGACTCCCGTGATCGGGGAAAAATGACGCGCAGCGAAGAGGTAGGTGCTGCCGAGCACAAGCAACGCCCCCAGCAGGGACGGGAAACGGACGCTGAATGCATCGATTGAACCCGTTATCTTGGCCGTGCCGTAGCCGAGCCAATGAAAAAGCGGCGGCTTTGATGGAATCTCGGTGCCGTTTCGCAGAGGAAGAATCAAGTTCTGCTGCTCCGCCATTGCCCTGACCACAAGGGCTTCTCTCGTCTCGCCGCGGGAAGCTACCTCTCTTGCATCAAGCAGTGAGCCGTAGACTATTCCGAACAGCAGCATGAACACCCAAGCGGCGCTACCAGGGTGCTGTAACACTCCTTTCAGCACCCTCTTGATCCAGGCGATGGCGCGCCCCGCTGCGCCGAAATAGAACTTGCTGTCGGAGTTGTGACTAATCATAAAAGGAGAAATACACCGAGGTCGCACAGACTTCGCGCGACTCCAGTGTAGTTGCGGTAAAGGTCTCGTGAAAAAAACGTCAAACCTACTCGGACAGCGCTCCGCTCGCGTAAATGCTGCGACATCTGCGTGGGGGCTATTGAAATCTCCGCCATTTCATGGCCCAATAGCATGCCACCGTTCGATACCACTATGAAGCTCCTCATTATCGAAGATAACGAAGATATCATCGAGAACCTTTTCGAGTACTTCGAGCTGAAAAGCCACATTCTGGATGTGGCGCGAGACGGCCTCAGCGGTCTGCATTTCGCTGCGACCCAGGACTACGATGGCATCATTCTCGATCTGATGCTGCCGGGGCTGGACGGCTTGGAGATCTGCCGTAAACTTCGACAAGAAGCTCGGTCACCCGTTCCCATAATCATCTTGACCGCAAGAGACACGCTTGAAAACAAGCTCACCGGTTTTGCCATGGGCGCGGATGATTACCTCGTCAAGCCTTTTGCGCTCCCGGAACTGGAAGCGCGCCTCCTTGCGTTGCACCGGCGCGTCAGCGGGGAAGTCGGTCGGGCGGTGTTGAAAGTTGGCGACCTCGAATTTAACAGGGAAACGCTCGAGGTAACGCGCGCAGGGAGCACTATCGAGCTCAATCACATTACGCGAAGCATTCTCAAAGTGCTGATGGCCGAGTCGCCTAAAGTGGTGACGCGAGAACGCCTGGAGCGAGAGATCTGGGGTGACGATCCCCCGACGACTGACGCCCTTCGCACCCATATGTATAACTTACGAAATGCCATCGACCGACCGTTTCCGACGGCACTCCTACGGACAGTTCCGCGCGAGGGATACCGATTGGTCGCGGAAGACGGTAATGGGTAGCCTCAGCCTCCAGCAGCGCATTGCAGCCACGCTTCTAGCATTCTCATTGCTCGTGGCCTTGCTGATAAGCGGCATCGGCAATTTCCTCAACGAGTCGATCGAGGCCTCTATTTGGCAAGACACCCTGGACTCTGCCTTGGAATTTTATCTCGAGCAGAAGAGAATCGACCCGAATTACCTTTCAAGCTCGGTAGGAGGGCTGGCGATCTTTACCGAACGTGATGAAGCGCTGCCCCAGGAATTTCGCTCTCTCCCGATCGGAGTCCATGACGAGCTCAGCAGGGGGTCGCGAGAGTTCTGCATCCTTGTTCGTCTCGTCGCCGGCACTCGCTACTTTGTGCTCTACGACATCACGGAGCTGGAAGAGCGGGAGCGAACGCTAGCCTATGCCGGAGTGTTCGCTGTCGGCTGCACACTTATACTGGTTACGCTGATCGGAGTGCAACTATCCCGCTGGTTGGTCGCGTCGATCCGCGATCTTGCTGAGCGAGTGTCCTCCCTCGATCCTTCATCGTTCGACGATAGCCTTGCTGAACACTACAACGATGACGAAGTACACCGGATCGCAAAGGCGATTGACATGTTTCGCGTTCGTCTGGAGCAGTTTGTCCGACGAGAAAAGGAGTTCGTGAATATGGCAAGCCACGAATTTCGCACGCCGATTGCCGCTATTGCCGGTGCGGTCGACGTCCTTAATTCACTGGATGAGCTCCCCGACCAGGCACGTAAGCCACTAGACCGGATTCGTCGCAACGCCAAAGAATTGCAGCAAATGGCATCCGCGCTCCTGTTTCTCGCCAGGGAAGCGAAAATCCCGGATCTAGGCGGAGAAGAGCAGACTGCCGTGCAAGAGATTGCAAAGCAGGTGGTCGCCGACTTTCAGCCGCTCGCTGAACGGAAAGGGATCCGGATTCAGGTCGAAGCGTTGCATCCGACATCGGTGGCAGCCCAACCGACCTTGGTGTCAATTGTCGTGAGTAATTTGCTGCGAAACGCGCTGCAACACTCTTACGGACAAACAATCTCTCTACGTCTTCGTGACGGTGTGCTTTCGGTGACCGATGACGGTACCGGCATGACGGATGCACAACTGGCCGCTGCACGCGCTGCCGGCATCAACCCGGTAGAAGTTCGCGAAGAGCGCAGAGGTCTCGGTTTTTACATTGTGAACCAAATTGCGCAGCGCTTCGGGTGGCACGTTGTAATCGAGCGAACAGGAGGAGGCGGATCTCGCGTCGAGCTCCACTTCTTGGGTGTTCAGCCGTCATTGCCCTCCTAGCATTCGAACGGGGGAAGCCGCCCCTGCCTCTCACTTGATCAGGACTCACTTTTCGAAAGTGATTTCACGGCAACTTCACAGTGCCTTAACTTCCGGCTGATACTCAACCGGCTAAGCGTCTGTCATGATGTCGCGCTTCAAGATTCGACTGCTCATTGCAGGAGCTTGTCCTCTACTGCTTGTCGCGTGGCTTGCGCAGAACCGCGCTCCGCTCCAAGCAGATGGCGAGCGAGTAGTTCAGCGATTACACCTTGAGGTCGGACACGCACCCCAGTCTCCAGTCGGTCAGACTCTATACGTTATTGGCGATTGGGGGCGGACCGGAGCGGTTCAGACGCAGGTTGCAAAGCTACTGCTTGACGAGGTGACCCCGCAGCTCCAGGTAGGCAATCCTCCGCCAATCGTCATCGGCACCGGCGACATGCTCTACGACGAAGCATGGCCTCAGGCGCAAAGCCAAAGCGGTGCCTTGAGGGAAACGCTCGACCGACAGTTCCAACGCCTTTTCTCTGTGCCCCCTACCCTTCCTGCCCTACAGTTTCACTTGATTCCCGGTAACCACGAATATGATGGCGATTTTCTCGGGCTGGAAACCGTGGCAGAGCAACTTTACGACGGTTCGCAGCCGGGGTTACCGGTCTGGCATTTCTATAGCGCCCTGCCTCAAGTAAAGGACACGAACGACTCCGCGGAGTACGCCCTTCTCGCCGCACTCCCTGACAACGAACGAATCTGGCCGCACCGAATTCCTCTTCCTACCGACTCAATCGCCCTGGTCACGCTTGACACCCAAGCACTGCTTCAGCATTTGTCCCGAGGGGATCATCAGGCAGTGGAGCAAAGCTTGCGTCTCCTGCGGAACGCCTTTCAAGGGGTGCAAAGTGAATGGAAAGCTCTCGTGACGCATCATCCGCTACTTTCATACGGAAGCCACGGCCGCTCAGGGTCCGTGTTCAAAAGGGTCTATAATCGATTTTTTCGACATTCACTGCAGAATCTGACAGCGCCTGAGTATCAGGACCTGGTGACACAACTACACGAACTCGTCGATGAACTCGGCATCGACTTTGTGATCTCCGGCCATGAGCATTCATTGCAGCTCAACGACCTCGGAACGAGCAGTCTTCAAATCATCTCCGGAGCCGGATCGGAAGTGCGGCCCTGTCATTCGTGCGACAAAGCGCTCTATGCCGCAGCGGAGGCGGGATTTGTCCGTCTGGATATCGCCGAAGGCGAGGTCGTAGTGCGCTTCATTTCGATCGATAGCGCCACGGGATTGCGAGCGGAGCACTCCTTTCTGGTGACCAAAAACATGCAGTAAAGCCAAGCTGAATCGCTCGGCACTGTTCAAACCTCCCCCAAATGACCCTCTCTCCAGCGTTTTGCTGCTATGGCTAAAACGCTATGTCACGCTCCGGACGTGACAAGTTACCCCCAATCGAGTACGAAGAACGACTAACGCCGTATGTTATTTCAGCAAAGGACCCCCGCACTTCATGCCTACTCTTCCGCAAGACCATCGTGTCGCAGTAATTGCCGGAGCTCGTCCGAATTTCATGAAGATTGCGCCGCTGATGCGAGCGATGGAGCGCCGCGCGGTCCCTTCGGTGTTGGTCCACACGGGCCAGCATTATGATCGGGAAATGTCCGATATTTTTTTTGACGAGCTCGATATTCCGCGACCGGACGTCAGTCTCGAGATCGGATCGAATTCCCACGGTCGGCAAACCGGAGCCATTATGGCTGCGTTCGAAGATTTCGCCGATCGAGAGCGCCCTTCTTGGGTCGTAGTTGTCGGAGACGTCAACTCGACCATCGCTTGTGCCTTGGTTGCTGCAAAAATGGGCATCAAGGTATGTCACGTCGAAGCCGGGCTCCGCTCGCACGATTGGTCCATGCCGGAGGAGATTAATCGCGTGCTCACCGACCGGCTGTCCGATCTACTGCTCACGCATTCGCCCGGCGCCGAGGAGAATCTGCTGCGCGAGGGTATTGCGGCAGACCGAATCGTCTATGTCGGCAACGTGATGATTGATACGCTGTTTCATCTTCTGCCGCGAGCGAAGAGCTCTCCGATTTTGAGCCGTCTAGACGTCTCTCCTCACTGCTACGCCCTCTGCACAGTCCATCGTCCCTCGAACGTGGACACTCCCGAAAGCTTGGCCAATATCGTGCAGATCATAGAAGCGGCCAGTAGCAACCTCACTGTGGTGTTTCCGATTCATCCACGAACCAGAGGGCGTCTAGCGCATTTCGGAATGCTGTCGCGCCTCGAGGAGAATGACCAAGTTCGAATGACCGATCCCCTGGGCTACATCGATTGCCTGGCCTTAAGCTCGCAAAGTAGAGTCGTTCTCACCGATTCCGGCGGTCTACAGGAAGAAACGACGGCACTTGGCGTGCCGTGCCTGACGCTTCGCGAGAACACGGAACGACCGGTCACGGTGTCCCATGGCAGCAATCAGATTGTGGGAACGGAGCTTGGACGTGTTGTCGCAGCGCTTGAGCAAGTGCTTCAATGCCCGCAGCAGAACCGCACAGCGAGCCGACGACCCGAGTTCTGGGATGGGAAGGCCGCTGAACGTTCGGTAGACGCGCTTTTGCGGGCGATGAAATCGTGACGGGAGTCGCGCGCGACATTCACGCCCTGGTCGAACTAGCACGCGCTTCTCCTTATCCTGAAAATGCTTAACGCCCCATCCGCTCCTGATACCGGCGATAGCTTGTCTCGAGCATCCTGCAGTCTTCTTCGCTGAGCGACCAAGAGGCTGCTTGTATGGTCTGTTCGATTTGTTCCGGCCGTCGTGCGCCGACGATCGCGGCGGTAACACCATCCTGAGCGAGAACCCAATTGATTGCTACTTCAGGCAGGGAGCGTTCCGGGAAGAGCTCTTGAACCTCAGCCAGCCACTCGACAAGTCCGCTTAACTCCGGGTCTTCAAAGTAGTTGATTCGTTTCAGTCGGCCCCAGCTCGATTTACGCCAGTCGGAGCTCGGCAGGCTCTCTACCCACTTTCTAGAAAACTTGCCGGTAAGCAGACCGCATTCCATCGGGCTGTAGGCGATAACGCCGAGATTGTTGGCTCTACACCAAGGGAGAATGCTCTGCTCGATGTCACGAGCGAGCATGCTATAGGGCGGCTGGAGAGAGACGAACTCGCCCAGCTTCGCTATCGTTTCAAGTTGCTCTGCCGAGAAGTTGGAGACACCGATGTAACGTATTTTCCCCTTTTCCTGCTCCTTGAGGATTGCCTCGAAGCTCGCCTCGATACGTTCTTCAGGCACCGGCCAGTGAATCTGATAGAGGTCGATGTGATCGACCCCAAGCCTGCGCAGTGAGGCCTCCAATTCTTCGGTTATCTGTTCAGGCCGTAGTTCTCGCACGAGACCGCCATCTTCAGTCGGCTGCACCCCACACTTTGTCGCCAGTAGCACCTCACCGGAGTATTGCTTTAGAGCCTCACCGATGACGCTTTCAGATGTGCCGAGTCCGTAGGCCGGAGCGGTATCGAGCCAGTTGATGCCCAATTCGAGAGCACGGTGGATGGTACGTATCGACTCCGATTTCTCTTGCGGTCCCCAACCCACCTTTGCATCACCGCCGATTGCCCAAGTCCCAAGACCCAGGACGCTCAGTTGAAGATCCGATGTGCCAAGTGTTCTAATGGGGCGGTTCGTTAATTCGGTGCATACCATTGCTGTCATCTTTTGCGCCCCAGTAGCTGGAAATTTCGTGAATGAAGTTGACCCGCAAAGCATTTTGGCAAGTGCCTGGCGATAATCACATTTCGCCCGTCCGAGCCGCGGAGACTTCGAAAGCCTCGGAACTGACTTCGAGCAGCACACTGCGACGCACTCGATCCGGCATACTTTCGATCGCGGCAGAAAGCGCGAGTGCGCTGTCCGGTTCGTAGAAACCGTGGCGACCAAGGAAGGCATCGAAAGCCCCAGGCGCACCGACGAGCTCTCGTGCGACAGCATGAGTCGCAGGGATTTCAGTCTCGGTATGTCCCAGCATAAAGGAAAACGAAAGTGCCGCTTGCAGCATCGGCTGAATTGAATACCGCGGCAGCTTGTGTTCGATGGCGAGCGCAGCCGCATACACCGCGTCGACCGCTGCATGAGCGATGGAGAACCCCTGCCCCCATTGCCCATCGCGGATTCCTTTGCTCAAAGCGACATCCCACTGCCGAGTCCCACCGGCACCTCGGTTTAGAAAATCGAAAAATGTCGCCTGGTCCTCACCTTCGAGAATGCCGTTCGTAAAGCATTGAGCGTAGAGCGCCGCTCCGGTGCTGATGCCCGAAAGACCATTGAAGACAAGATGCTGACCGATGAGCTTCACTTCCGCTCCGGCGCTGGTACGTGGCCCGAAGTATCTCGGCTGACCCAAACGGTTGAGCATGCCTTCAAGTCGTCGGTACAGCGCCTCCGATCCGGCGGCTAAAATCAACATCCCCTGCGGGTGACCACCGCCAAAAGACGCTCCCGCCGGACCGCCTGTCAGCGGATAGTTGGCGTACTCCACTCCTCGACGAGAGGCGAAGGCCGCGGCAGCAGTACAAAAGCTGCTACTTACGGTAGACAGGTGCAGGATGAAGGGATCTTGAGCACCATGATGCTGGAGGAGCTTGACACTTTCTGCGACGATCGGCAGATCGTCGCCATTTTTTCCGGCACAGATTACGATGCCGTCGAGCCGATCCGCATCGGTCAAGGCTGCTAGGCTAGGTACGAGTTTCGCACCGTGCGCTGTCCAGGCGCGTCGGAATTCATCTCGCTGCAGCCCAGGCGTTCCTCGATCATGCACCGTCAGGACGCGAGCTTCCTCACCCTTCGAAAGATGCGAAGCGCCGGGTCCGGCCATCAAGCCCAATCCGCCGATATATGCTACTTTAATCATTGGTTCTGTCACTTCCCTAGCAATATGCAAACGGAGAGCCCGATCGGCTCCATTGAAAATCAGCCGGCTGCGTCACCGGATCCTCATCCGACCTCGAGCGCAGCTACTCGAACTCCAGCAGCAGATCACCAACCTCAATCCGGGCGCCGACCTCCAAGGCGACACGCTTCACTTTTCCCGAAAGTGGTGCTTGGACCGCTGTCTGCATCTTCATCGCCTCGAGGGTACAGAGCGGGTCGTCCTTTCTCACCTCACTACCGCTTCTCACAGCGAGAGCGACCAGAACCCCGGCGAGGGGCGCCCCAACCTGCTTCGGGTTGCCCGGAGTCGCTTTGGGATGACCGACTTCCGTGGGAGCGATTTTTCGGTCCGCGATCTGCATGCTGCGAGGCTGTCCGTTCAGCTCGAAAAACACCGTACGCTCGCCCTTCTCTCCGGGCTCGCTCACCGCAACCAAGCTGATAATCAAGCGCTTGCCCGCTTCGATCTCGACCTCAATCTCTTCTCCCTCCTCCAAACCGTAGAAAAAGGCCGCTGTCGGGAGCGCGCCGACGTCGCCGAACTTTCGCCGGGCGGCTCCGTACTGCTTGAACACATGGGGATACAGAAGATAACTCAGCGCATCACGAATACCTGCCTCCGCTCCGAGCGCCTCTGAAGCAGCTTTCTGTGCCTCATCGAAATCGGCAGGTGCAAGCCGTTCGCTCACGGTTGCTTCAAGTCGTGGCTTCCCGCGAAGGATATTCGTCCGAAGCGGCTCGGGAAAGCCCCCTTGAGGTATGCCGATCTCTCCTTGAAAGAACTCGACCACGCTGGATGGAAAATCCAGCTCCCCTGCTCTTTGCTCCAGCTCCTCGATGCTCAAACTGTTCGCGACCATGAACAGTGCCATGTCACCGACTACTTTCGAGCTCGGCGTCACCTTGATGATATCGCCAAAGAGGCGATTGACCGCTCGATACGCATCTTTCAACTCGCTCCAACGGTCCCCTAACCCGAGCGAGGCGGCCTGAGGACGAAAGTTCGAATACTGGCCGCCCGGAATCTCGTTCAAGTAGACTTCGCCTGTGGGTGCACGCAGATCGCTCTCGAAGGGCTCATACGCGGTTCTCACCGTCTCCCAGTACCCGCTGAACCCGGTCAAAGCTTCGAGATCGAGCCCGGTATCGCGCTCCGTACCGGCCAGCGCCCCCACCAGGCCTTCCGAGCATGGCTGACTGGTAACGCCCGACATCGAAGCAAAGGCGCAATCGACGATGTCGACTCCTGCCTCCGCCGCTTTGAGATAGGCCGCAGACTGAACGCCGGCCGTATCGTGGGTATGAAAGTGAATAGGAAGCTGCACGGCAGCTCGAAGTTCCTTGACCAGCAGCTCCGCTGCGTACGGTCGCAAGAGTCCCGCCATATCCTTGATGGCGATGATATCCGCACCCATTTCTGCAAGCGTGCACGTAAGATCGCGATAGTACGCCAAGGAATACTTGGTCGCTTGCCCGCTTCTTGCGCGCGCTTCCTCAGCCGCGACATCGCCGGTGTAACAGACGCACACTTCCGCTATCGCGCCTGCCTCCCGCACACTTTCAATCGCGGCCTTCATCCGCTCCGGATTATTGAGCGAATCAAAGATCCGGAAGATATCCATTCCGCCGCGATGCGCTTCTTTGATGAACCGGTCGATAACGTTGTCGGGATAGCTTTTATAGCCGACGCCGTTTGCACCGCGGATCAGCATCTGAAAGAGAATGTTAGGCACAGCTTCGCGCAGCCGGACGAGACGCTCCCAAGGATCCTCGCGCAAGAAGCGAAGCATCACATCGAACGTCGCGCCTCCCCACATCTCGAGCGAGAACAGCTCCGGGGCCTGGATTGCTAGCGGCCGAGCCACCGCGAGCATATCGAAGGAACGCATTCGCGTCGCAAAGAGGGACTGATGCGCGTCGCGAAAGGTGGTATCGGTGATAAGTAGACGCTTCTCGTCCCTCACACGCCGTAGAAACGCATCTCTGCCCAATCGGTTCAGTTCATCTCGCCAGCCGGGCGGAACACTCCCGCTATCGCTATAGCAGGGTGCTGAAAAACTCCTTTCAGCAATCTGATAGTGCCGCACCCGAGGCGTCCGAAGCTCTCGCGGACGCCGCAACCCGGGCATCGACTCATGCCCGTTGACCGTGACATCCGAGAGGAAGCGCAAAAGCCGGTTTGCTCGATCGCGGCGCTTCGGGAGTTCGAATACTTCGGGGTGTTCCTGAAGATAGGTGGTCCGCGCATCCCCGGCGAGAAAAGTCTCCTGCCGAAGCAGGTTCTCTAGAAAGGCGATATTCGTGCTGACCCCCCGCACGCGAAATTCGCTGAGCGCACGACGCATTCGGCTGGCAGCATCCCGCATGCTTCGGCCGTGGGAGGTTACCTTGACCAGCATCGAATCGTAGAACGGTGTAATGACAGCACCGGTAAACGCGGAACCCGCGTCGAGTCGAATACCAAAACCCGAGGCGGAGCGATAAGCCAGGAGCTTTCCGTAATCGGGAGTGAAGTTCTTTTGAGGGTTCTCGGTGGTGATACGACACTGAATCGCCACCCCGCTGAGACGAAGCGATGCTTGCGTCACCTCAAGTACCGGAAGCGAACGACCGGCGGCAATCTGCACCTGGCACTGGACAAGATCGATCCCTGTGACCTCTTCAGTCACGGTGTGTTCAACCTGAATGCGTGGATTGATTTCGATAAAATAGACGGCACCATCCTCTGCGACCAGGAACTCCGCGGTCGCCGCCGATCGAAGTTTCAATGCGCGCCCAAGTTTCAGAGCATACTCGTACAGCTGATCGCGTAGTGACTGCGGCAGCGAGACCGCCGGAGCAACTTCTATCACTTTCTGGTGTCGACGTTGCAGCGAACAGTCTCGCTCGAAAAGATGGACAACCTCCGCCGAGCCATCGCCAAGCAATTGCACCTCGATGTGCTTCGGGCGAGGGACGTATTTTTCGGCGAAGACCTCCGCACTTCCGAAAGCCGCCTTCGCTTCGGCACCGGCAGCTTCCCAGGCGCCGGGCAAATCCTTTTCGGAAGTCACTAACCGCATACCGCGGCCGCCACCTCCATGAGCTGCCTTGATCATCAGCGGATAGCCATGCTCACCGGCAAACTGAGCGGCATCTTCGATCCGGTGTAGCATCCCGCTTCCCGGTAAGACCGGAACGCCGACAGCATCGGCAAGCGCTCGAGTTTTCACTTTGTCGCCGGCAATCTCGAGCGTCTCTGCGGTTGGACCGATAAAGGCCAGGCCCGCCGCCTCGACCGCACGACAAAGCTCCGCACGTTCGGAGAGGAAACCGTACCCCGGATGGATCGCTTCCGCGCCCGCTCGACGGGCGATGGCAATCACCTCGTCGACAGAGAGGTACGATTGAACAGGCTTTCCTTGCTGTCCGATTTGATAGGCTTCATCGGCTTTGTAGCGGTGAAGAGAAAATCGGTCTTCGTAGCTGTACACCGCGACGGTTCGGACCCCGAGCTCGGTGCAGCTTCTAAAGACCCGAATGGCAATTTCGCCTCGGTTACAAACCAGAACCTTGCGAAAC
The DNA here is from genome assembly GCA_020434415.1 of Bdellovibrionales bacterium. Lineage (GTDB taxonomy): Bacteria > Bdellovibrionota_C > UBA2361 > SZUA-149 > SZUA-149 > JAGRAW01. The sequence goes on along the minus strand of JAGRAW010000054.1, from coordinate 1,931 downwards.
GGTCGAGCGAGAAACTGGGGTGAATCAACCATTCATCACGCTGGATTGTTCAGGTGGACATTCGCCGGTAAGCCTCGCCACCACATGATCCCAAGTCATGGCTGAAGGCGATGCAATCGTGGGCTGGTTTCTCAGGGTATTTCGCACCCTATCTTGCAATGGCTGGTCGTGCAGTAGGCGGTTCACACCTTCGGCAATAGCCTGTTCATTCGGCTCCAGCACAAGTCCATTTTCCTCATGACGAATAAACTCGAGCACGGTGCCGCTGTCCGTGGCCGTAATCACCGGCCTTCCGCTAGCCAGCGCTTCAAGCGTGACGAAACCGTAATCTTCATCATAAGGAGCGTAGTATACAGCAAACGCTCCTGCGTAGAGCTCTATCAGCTCATCGTCGCTGACGCGGCCCAAAAACTCGACGCGATGCCAGAGATGATGCTTCTCGATTTCGCTTTTCAGATAGGCTTCGATTGCCGGTTCATCGGGAAGTCCTACCACCTTGAGCTTCAACCGTTCATCGATGCGAGGCATCGATTTGACGATCAGGTCCACCCGCTTGATGCTACAAATGCGGCCGACCGAAAGGATGTAATCCCCCACGGTCGAACTGCGGTAGGCGTTGCCGAGCGGAAGCGGTGGCAACACCGACTGTGATTCCAGACCGAGATATCTCTCCAGTCGGCGGCTGACATTCTCGGATATCGTATAACGTGCGCGACATTCCTTCAGTGCAACGGAATCGGCTTCAACGACCATCCGGCGAAGCGATTCATCTACCGGTCCGGTATCGAAATCACCGAAGCGGGTACCATACAACTCGTATACTTGACGGTGCTGGTGCACGAGCCAGGTCACCTTGTTGGGATGCTTGACCATATAGGTGGGAAACTTGGTCGCAATTACCAGGTCCACGCTGCGTCCGGCGAAAGAAGTCAAATCGAGCGCTCGCCACAACGCCATCTGTTTCAGAATCGCACGCTTCGGTTGGGCGTTGAACGGAAGTGAGACGACATCGACGCCGTAGCCGCGGTCGGAAAGCTCGGCGCGTAATCGCTCGATCAACACTTCCGCACCTCCTCTCGTGAACGGCACCTGTGCGCTCAGGATGAGGATATTTGGTAAGCTACCTTGGACCATTCGCTTGGTTCCGAATCGCTTCACGTACGCGAGACGAGTATTTCGTTCAATCGTCGAGTGTTTCTGTTGATGCGCTCCAGCGTCTCTCGCCATCGCGCCGGAAGGTGTTCAGGCAGCGGAATGGTTTCAAGTAAGAGCGCCTCTCCTGTTTGACCACTGGAAGCTGCGCCGTCACCGGGTGTTCCGGCACCCTGCTCGATGCGATTTGCCAGCTCGCTATCTCTTGCGGCTGCTTCGGCCACCGCATCGTCGAACAGACGATCGGTGCGCTCATTGATGCCCGCGATGTCGTTGTCAACTTTCTGCACCAGCTGCCAAAACAGCTCCGCATCTCGACTGTCTACGTAACGGGCTGTCGCGTTTAGCTGCTTGACGAGCTCCATGTGGAACCGACGCTCGCGTTCGAAGTATTCTCGAAACAGTGAATCGACCAGTAGACGACGCAACGCCCGTTTGCACTTGAGAATGATCGCACCGATAACCGGCCGATGCGAAGTGAACTCGGCACCTTCAAGCCAATTGCTCCAGTTCGCGTTGAGGTAATTCAATTCATCCGAATACAGTATCGGAGAACTCTTTCCCTCGAAGGTCTTTGGCGAGGGAGGGATGTAGCGATCGGTTCTCGCACCGGATTGCTCGAGCTCGGCTTTCACCTGAGCCCGTATCCTAGCCATAATCGCTTCTACGTCGGGAGTTTCAGAAGATTTTTGTTCGCTCATGGGATTCACTGAAGTGCCCATTTGCATAACAAAAAGCTCAGAATGTCGCAAAGGAACAAACGTGTAGGCCACGGAATT
>JAGRAW010000549.1 GCA_020434415.1 Bdellovibrionales bacterium | reverse complement strand
TACACCATGCTTCAGCTTTGTAAGCACTTTGGCATACCGGGCCTCGAGCTTCGCTCGCCAATCTTCCCCTTCGATGCCATGACCGAAAAGGTTCATCGCTCGTGCGTTCGGAGCATAATCCGGGCTAATCAGAACCGCTTCCACATCGCTCAACGGCCGTTGCTTGACTTGCATCGCGATCGAATCGGAATCAGGAGCAAGGCCCATCACCTTTTCCGCAAACGCAAGCGAGGCCCAGACCTCTTCGAGAGTCAGAAACGGCGACAGCAGCACCGCACGGGACTGTGGTCCTTTGCCGCTACGCAATTCAGCCGCGGCATTCAGGGCTTCCTCCAGCGGCAGCTCCTTCAAATAGTCCCCATCACGGACAAACTGGCTATGCAGACGGCTAGCCGGTTGAAACCGACCGAATCCGTATCGTCCTTCATCGCAGAGCCACTCTTGATTGACTGCGGTATTCAGTCGACCTTTGACATGCACGATCTGGTCGTCGCGCACCGCTACCTTGGCACTACAACCGGTAGAGCATCCTGGACATACCGTATCGACCTCTGCCGTGTACCAAATACGCGTATTGAAGCGCCACCGCCGATGCGTCAGCGCACCGACAGGACATAAGTCGACGACGCACCCCGAAAGCGGATTGTTCAGCTCTCGTCCCTCATGGATACCAATCACGGCGTGAACACCGCGATTGAACACGCCCAATTCGCCGGTCTTGGTCACCTCATCGCAAAAGCGAACACACCGGGTACAGAGAATGCATCGCTCACCGTCGTAAATGACTTCAGGACCGAACGGCTCCGCTTTCACCTTGTGCCGCTTCTGCTCGATGAAGCGTGAAGGCTTGGCGTTATACTCGTAGTAATAGTCTTGGAGCTTGCAGTGCCCCGCCTGATCGCACACCGTGCAATCGAGGGGATGGTTGATGAGCAGAAATTCAAGAGTCGCGCGCTGAGCATCGGCGGTGCGTTCGGAAGTCCGTTGGGTGCGGACCACCATTCCCTCTTGAGCACCGGTGTTACAGGCGATCTCCAGCTTGGGCCTCCCTTCGACCTCCACCTGACACATCCGGCAGTTCCCCGCGATGCTCAGATGACGGTGGTAGCAGTAATGCGGAATCTCGACGCCCGCCGAATGAGCAGCCTCGATAAGGTTGGTGCCCTTCGGCACTTTCACTTCGACGCCGTCGATAACTATTGTGACAATCTCCACGTCAGACATGGGTAGCACTCACCTCCGACTCGAGGGCCAGCTCGAGCTTTTCATGAAACTCTTGGGGGAACTGAGCGAGAAAGCTTCTCACCGGGGCGATCAGCGCGTCGCCGAACGGACAAATGGTATGGCCGCCTATTTGCTCCGTCACGTTCTGCAGCACCAGCAGATCCGCAGCGCTACCGCGCCGATGCTGGACTCGATGCACCATGGACTCGACCCACCGCGCCCCCTCGCGACAAGGAGTGCATTGGCCGCACGATTCGTGGGTGTAAAAATGTTGAAGATTGAGGCAAGCATCCACCATGTCGACCGTCTCATCCATGACGATAAACCCGCCGGAGCCCAACATGCTACCCGCTTGCTGAATACTTTCGTAATCGAGCGTCACGCCTTCAAGTTGGTCCGCACGAAGCACCGGCACGGACGATCCTCCGGGAATCACGGCCTTGAGCTTTTTGCCGCCGCGAACACCGCCACATTCCTTCTCGATAAACTCGAGCAGGCTATAGCCGAGATCGACCTCGTACACACCCGGTTTGTTGAGGTGGCCCGAAGCGCTGAACAGCTTCGTTCCGGGCGACTTCTCCGTGCCGATCGCCTTGTAGGCGGCCGCACCGTTGAGGAGTATCCAGGGCAGAGCGGCAAGCGTCTCGGTGTTGTTGACTACTGTCGGGCATCCGTACAGTCCAACGACCGCAGGAAAGGGCGGTTTGATGCGCGGCTGTCCTTTATTGCCTTCGAGCGACTCGATCAGTCCCGTCTCTTCCCCGCAAATATACGCTCCCGCGCCTCGATGCACGGTCAGGTCCAGATCGAAGCCGGAATTGAAAATGTTCTTGCCGAGATAGCCTTTGGCATAAGCTTCATCGACTGCCTGCTGCATTCGAAGCGCCGGATACGCGAACTCCCCCCGGATGTAGATGCAGGACCACTTTGCACCGAGAGCCCATGCGGCGATCATCATACCCTCGATGCAAAGGTGAGGATCGCGCTCCATCAGTGTCCGGTCCTTGAAGGTGCCCGGCTCGCTTTCGTCGGCGTTGTTCAACAAATAGATCGGCTTCCCGGTGTTCTTCGGGACAAATCCCCACTTCACGCCCGTCGGAAACCCCGCCCCACCGCGACCGCGCAGGCCCGATG
>JAGRAW010000548.1 GCA_020434415.1 Bdellovibrionales bacterium | reverse complement strand
AAGCGGGTGCCGAGTCGTCTCTGGCGCTCGGTGCACCGCCGCTACTGGTCTCGGGTCTGGGCGTACGAGCAGGAGGAGGAGGCAAAGGCGCTTGGATTTCGCGCCTCGGAGCCCATTCAAGGCTCCGAGCGCGCCCACCTTATCGAACACATCTCGGACGCATACCCCTTCAAGCGGGTATTGGAAGTCGGCTGTAGCTTCGGACAAAATTTTGTCTCGCTGGCCCCTCACTATCCCTCGGTAGCATTTGTCGGGATCGATGCAGATGCGCACCGAATCGAGGAGGGGCGACGGATGCTCGCTGCTCGGGGCATTCGCAATGTCGAACTGTTTCAAGCGAATGCGGAAGCGCTGGACGAATTTGAAGCCCAATCCTTCGACGTTGTCTATTGCTGCGCGCTGCTGCTGTATGCCGATCCGCCTAGCGCTGAGCGGATAGTGAGGGAAATGATTCGCGTGGCGAAGCGAACCGTCCTCTTGATGGAGCAACACCGTGAACGAGAAGAGGCCGAGTTTGTTCGCCGTCCCGGACGAGAGGACGGTTATTGGATTAGAGATTACTTCCGCCTTGCTTCCCGTTGTGCGCCTGCCAGTCGGATACTCCTAGAGCCCGTGCCGGCGCCACGATGGCCGGCAGAGCAGTGGAAACGATTTGCGCATGTGATACGAATCGAGCTGCCTGCGCTCGAGGAGTAACGACCGAGCCCGGTGAGAAAATTTCAAAATAGGTGTAAGGATTGACCGTCCTCGGCAGACTAGAAGTTGGCCTGCTAATTCGGGACGTGCGCTATTTCCCGAATCGAGAACGGTTTCACATTGATCGCTAGGAGCACTATGTCACAACAGGAGTTTCCCCCCTTCAGCCTCTCTAGATTGCTTCGCTGCGTGTTCGCGCCCAAGAACGGAGAGCGCATTTGTATCCTGCTGGATTTCAAGGATCCTGAGCGATCGATGACATCGTTCGCGTTTCTGAAGGAACCGGGGAATGAAATACAGAAGCTGGCCTATGAGCATTTCTACCAGGGTCTTGCCGATGGCGTGGCAAAAGAGCTGGGCCTGAGCGGTGGAGAGATCTTCGCCTACCGCGAAACCGGGGGGAGCAACCTTGACTTGCCGCAGGATGCCTTCGATCCGACGGGAAAGCGCATCAATCTGGAAAGCGAGGTCTATCCGAAGTACGACATCATTCTCTGCATCTCGACTTTCTCGGCGACCGCGCCGCTGACGGCATTCTGTAAGCAATACGGCTTTCGCGGGGCAACCTTGCATGGTCTCAACCCGATTATCCTTTCGAGTGGCCTGAGTGTCGATTACGACGCCGTAAGTGCGACTGCGGAGAAGATGCGTGCGGGTATGACCAAAGCCGACAAGGTCGAGATAGACTTTGTGGTTGGTGGTGAACAGCAGACATTGACTCTCGAACTCGGCCAGCAGGAAGCGCAGAAAAGCCATGGCCTTTGCCGCGGCGGAGCGGACGTGGCGAACCTGCCTGCCGGAGAAATCTACTTCGTGCCGACCGGAGCCGTCGGGCAGTTTCCCTTAGTGTTCGAGGATGGGACGCTCGGTTGGATGGAAGTAGAGGACTGTCACATCGTCGGCGGCCGGTTCCTGAAAGGGGACCGAAAGACATTCGATGCCTACATCGCGAAGGTAACAAACGATCCTGCTGCCGGTGAGATCGGGGAACTGGGCTTCGGCACTCAGGAGTTGCCGGTCTCGGGAAGAGACATTCAGGATGAGAAAGTGCTCGGCACGCTGCACGTGGCCACCGGTCGAAGTGATCACCTGGGCGGCGAAATTACGCCGGACAAATTTAAACATGCCGGCAATGCGACACACGAGGACATCCTTTTCGCCCCGCACAAAACGCCTGATGTCGCCGTGCCTCAAGTTCGCTGGTTCCGTGATGGTCGCCAAGAGATTCTGATTGAGAACTATCAGGCGTCGGAATTTATTCGGCAGCTTCGGGCCGGGTAGGGTCCGATGAGTAATCCCTACGAGACGGAGACGTCGCTCCAGGAGTATCTGCTGTTTCACTACGGCACGAAGGAAGATGTGCTTCCGTATGACTTCGGCCCAGCTACCGCGCTCGAGTTTCCGATCAGAACTGTCGCCCTAGTCGATCGCGATCGACTAGGGCCGACCGCGCGGGCCCTCGATCTAGGCTGTTCGGTCGGGCGGTCGGCTTTCGAGTTGGCCAAGTTCAGTCACTCTGTCGTGGGTATCGATTACTCGGCAAGTTTCATCCGAGCGGCGACAACGCTCAAGGACCATGGAGAGCTGTCCTTCGTCGCCTGTGACGAGGGAGCTCGGATGCGACCTGTGGTTGCTCGTGTGCCGTCGGACGTGGAGCGTGCTC
>JAGRAW010000547.1 GCA_020434415.1 Bdellovibrionales bacterium | reverse complement strand
CCAAATCTTCGGGGAAATGCTCGGCGTCGTAGCGCAGGTGCAGACGGGTGACAAAGACATTCTGCGCTTGGGGGCCGGGCAGTATCGTGCGGGGCAGCGGTGTCGGTGCGCCCGGCTGTGGTGTGTTGTCGAGCCAGAAGACCCCCAACTCTTTGAGTTCCGCAGGTGAAAGAGGATCCGCCGCACAGGGATCGCACCAGCCCATGTCCCAAGCGTATTCGAGAAACACCGCTTTCATCTGTTCTCGCTCGACCTGCTTCGCGAACAACGCCTTGTAGAAATCCGCGAACTCGTCCTTGACAAACAGCGGAATGTCCATGCCCTCCGGAAGACGCACTGTACGGTAGTTGGTAGTTTCAATCCGCCCTTGCTTCGTGAGCGCAAATACGAATAGGTCCTGGGGCCCATCTGCGTTCACGGTGCCCAACCGAATGGGAAGCATGAACTTTTCACTTTCATAGGCGACTTGGAGCGGGCGCAAGAAGGAGAACCCCAGCTTGGATTGCTCTTCAAGGTTCACCTTCGCGACGAAAAAGCGCATTCCCTGTTTCAAGTAGCTTCCAAGGACCTGTGTTGCTCCCTCCGGAATGCGATACCCGTTGTCGCGGAGCCAGGTTTCCAAGCCGCTACTTTCTTTGGCGGATAGAATGAGAATGTCATATTCGCCGACCGTGTATTCAGCTTCGATCGTCACTCCCAGTCGCTTTGCGGCATCTCTGGCTCCTCCGGCAGCGGCCGGTGCTTGAGCGGCGACCATTTCCATTGCCCGCACCGGCATGCACGGATTCTCGTCGTAGTATTCAACCAACCGGGGAGCAGTGTAGGCATCAAGATGATCAACGAGCGCACTGTTCGCGACGTGGATCTGCTCTCGCTCGATGAAGGTCGGGACTGGAATGACTATAGCGAATTCCTTGGGATCCCCTTGGTAGTCATTGGCCATGGTCAAGACCGTACGATCTTGATCGCGAACCAGGACCACTTTCGAGGCACGGTTGAAAAGCTTCGTGTCCGCCCGTGCGACATAGAATCCGCAAAATGCCGCAGCCCGACTTGCGGTCAGCAGGAAGGCCAGGGTTAGTGTCGAGGCCAGTATCGTGAGTAGGCGACTTTTTGTATGCATGGTAGCTCCGATCCGGTTCCTAGATGACGGCGGCGGGTGCGCGTGTGGTTATACCCGCTACTACCTCGATATCGCGTGCCGTTTGCGGCCACAAGTAGCGTTCGTCGGGTAGCAGTCGATCGATCGAGGGGGTTCCCATCGATACGAGCAGTAATGCGTAAAAGAGGGCGTTCGGTTCGTAATAGTAAAAGCGTAGGACATGAGCGACAACGGCAACCAATCCGGCAAAGACAATCCGACCTAACCTTGCGTTCGGCGTCGAGCGAGGATCGGAAATCATGAAGAAAGTGAAGATGAGCAATGAGCCGCTCGTGAGCTGATGCAGCATCAGGGGATAAGGGTCTCCGAGGTGGAGGCCGCGTAGTAGAATCAGGCCCGAGTGAAAAAAGAGAAACGCCCACGTGATATCGCTGCGGGTGGCACGACGCACCACCACCACTCCGAAACAGGCAACCAGTGCGATGAGCAGTGCACCGGAGCCCCACTGCCCTGGAGAGACCCAGACCGAGTCGCTAAGCAGTAGAAGCGTGGCGATGCCGAAGTTCGTGGGGTTGAAGACATGCTTTCCGTTACAGCGCAGGACAAACTTGCTGCTGATTGTCAGCAAGGCGGCAAGGGCGACCCACCAGAGGCTCGTGCCGCGGAACAGGAGGGCGAGCGATAGTCCCGAAATAAGAGCGCTTCGCGGTTCGAAAGCCTGGGCCCGACATCGGCACCAAAGCGCCTGGGTGCCCAGGCAGCCGAGCATCGCGGTCGCGCCGGCAAACGCGTCGAATCCGAAGCGAAGCCGGGTCAAGCCGTAGAGAAGAAGGGCGGTAAGAATAGCGATTTGGTAGTGGCGCGGATCAGCTAGGGCCCTTTGTGCTCTCGCGTGCAGGTTCATTCTTGCCCAATACCCGTTGTTGATAGCTGCGGTGAGAGAAATCATCTCAATCCAGCGTCTGGTTGGCTAGCGTAACCTGACGACTGAAGAACGCGAGCCACATTTGCGACGATAAACTTGTGCAAATCCAACACGCAATGGTTAGAGCCTTTCAGGTGCCTACAGATCAGCACGAGGCCGACGGCACCTTCGCTTGGGATACCACGGACCTAGTAACCGTGGAACTCTGTGCCGGCGATACCGTCGGTCTGGGCTACACCTACGCGCCACGAGCTGTCGCCATGCTGCTGAGCGATGTCCTCGTCCCGATCGTCATCGGACAATCGCCGAATGATCTACCGCGACTGTGGGAAG
>JAGRAW010000546.1 GCA_020434415.1 Bdellovibrionales bacterium | reverse complement strand
TCGGTAGTCAGCGCGCTTGTGCTCGACCTGCTGTCACCTGCCGCAATCGCAATGTCTTGCGTTGCAGCCCTGATGGGCGCGGCAGCGGCGGCAGTGCTTTGCAGTGAAGCACAGCGTAGAAGCTCGATGCATGCACTGCTCTACGGTGAACTCTTGCGCCGTAAGGGCATGGATCAACCGAACGGCGGCCGCATCCGAGTGATGTCGGTCGAACCAAATTGAGACGCTTGTCGCGAGCCACGCAATGTACAATACGCCAAGAATCTGTCGCCCAACCATGCTCGCCATCCTCGGACTGAGCGTGCTTTCGACCACGGCATTCGCCGAAGACGAAAAGAAGGAAGCGGATGCTGCTGCCGTGGATGCTGGAGAACCCGATGCGGACGAGCCGCTCACGGGCAAGAACGGGATCGATTTAATCTGTCAGACTGAAATTCGCTACACTTGGCAGCGCGCAGCTAAAACCGACGGCAAATCGCCCGCCCCGGCAGGAGACCCCATAGAAGCATATTTTGCGACCGTGGGTGAACGTGGCCTTTCGCAGAAAGATGTTCGCGTGAAACTTGAATCGAAGCTGGCAGGGGTCCAACAAGATGCGATCGAGTACTGTCGCCGAACCCACCAAGACCAAGCCCAGTGCGTGGCCACTCGGCTCCGCAGCCTCGCGCAGGACTACAACATGATGGATTTCAAGGCGAGAAGTGCGCTGCTAAGTGCAATACAAGAGGACTGCGCAAGCAATACCGGCGTCTGTCTGAGCACTCAGGCGGCACCCATCAAGTGCCACGTCGACCGTCCGCCCGACCTCGCCCCCGAGTCTTCTTCGGAAAGCTCCGGCGCCGGAGAAAAGAAAGAGGAAAAGAAGAAGTAGACGCCGCCTAGCCCCTATCGGACTGCACTTCGATAGAACCCGAAGCCCGAGTCATCGAGCTTCGGGACAGAAGGTGGCGTCCCTCTCTGCGTAGTTGGGGTCTCTGCATAGTTGGGGAACTTCCAGCGAGGTTACTCCGCCGTTGCGGACTCGCCTTTTACCCCTGTCTTGACGCCGCTCTTCGGAACCAGCGTGATCGCCATTCGCTGGTTCATCAACGGAGAGTATTCCTCAACCGCCGATACATCCGACAGCATCTCTGAAATTTTCTTGAAGGTTTCTTCTCCGAGTTCGCGATAAACGACCTCGCGTCCACGAAATCGCATTTGAAACCGAACCCGGTCACCGTCGATCAAAAACTCTCGTGCTTTGCGCACTTTTGTCTCGAGGTCGTGCTTGTCGGTACTATATCGAATGCGGAGTTCTTTTACCTGGGTGGTGCTGGAGCGTTTGCGCGCTTCGGCTGCCTTTTTTTGCTCTCGATACTTCAGCTTACCGTAGTCAAGGATACGGCAGACCGGAGGTTCTGCGTTACCCGCGACTTCAACCAAGTCGAGCCCAGCTTCCTCGGCAGCCGCGAGGGCTTCGCGAATACTCAACACACCGAGCTGTTCTCCTTCGGCCCCAATGACGCGGACTTCGGGAACGTTGATAAATTCGTTGATACGATGCTTATCTGGTATTTCTCTCGACTGTGGCCGAGCTCCTCTACGACGCATTTAGTTCTGATAGACCTGTATACAGGCAACTCCTGATTCGTTGATAAATCATCATCGTTCCCCATTCGCGAGCCACTCTCGTCGAACGGAAAGATGTCTACTCTTCGGCGCCTTCTTGCAGACCTACGCCCTAGCAGATTCCATAGTAGGAAACTAGGAAGCGACCATCGTCGTATGGAATCACGAAGCACGTGCCACTTCAAGACTCAACCCCATGGGAAAACGAGGAATCCGCAAATTAGCCGAAATTTCTCCCCCTAACCGGTGCTAAAAAGTTTATGGACGAATTGTCTAGCAATCTACTGGGGTGCGCTGACAGCCATCGATAATTCTCGCGTGGTTCAAGGGCCATCCGCCCGGGTTCCTGGTCTACTCTCCGGGGGCCGACAGGTGTGAAAGACTGCACCTATCCCTCAATCATCTCCTCCTCAATGAGTCCGTTGACCAAGCGACGCGAAACAACCTTTTCTTTCGATGCTACCAACAGCTCTTGATTGAAATTGAAGAAGAGCCCTGTTTCCACGACGCCTGTAATTGCTTTGATCGCCTTTTCCAAATCGAAATCGATTTGGTCAAACCATGTGTCGAGAATCACGTTGCCGTGCTCGGTAATAACAGGGCCGTACTTGTGGGCGGCGGCCCGTATTTCACACTCTCTGGCACCCAGAGCGAGCAGCTCATCGCGGACCAAGTGTTGCGCCTCGGCGATAGTCTCCACCGGCACAGGATGACGCTTACCAAGCGCATCTACCAGTTTGTCATCAGAGACAATTATGACCAGCTTTTCCGCACGC
>JAGRAW010000545.1 GCA_020434415.1 Bdellovibrionales bacterium | reverse complement strand
TTGGGACACTCAGCCAGACCCTCTTCTCCTTCCCCCCGCCGCACTTCAGTCCTGACGGACCACAGCACCGCCGAGCGTCAGTGCTGCGTAGCGTGGCGCGAGCGATTCTTCTTGCGCTTCTCTAGGCGCTTGGCTTTCTTGTCCGTCTCGGAGATTACCTTACCGGTTCGATCGAAGCGGTGTTTTTTTACCCGCTTACCGTCGTACCACTCCTCGACCGCCTTCTTCTCACCGTTGCGATGATACAAAGTCCAGGCACCGTGCTTTCTGCCGCGAATGTATTCGCCCTCGTAACGCTTCTGACCGTTCGCGTACCAGCCGGTCATGTTGCCGTGTTTCCGATACCCCCCGAGGATCGGTTGCCGACAAAACATCGAACCCCCTTCTGGAGGAGCTTCTCCAACTGCTTCCGTACCGGCGGGGCAGGGGTGCACGTACTTCTTCTGTCGCTTTTGTTCCTTCGGCGGAGCGGCCCGATTAATCTCGGCGTGCGCCGAAGGAACTGACACCGCTACAAGGTCGGCAGATCCGATACTTAGGAGCACCGCCAGAACGGCCGTCTTGTAAGCGATGGGTTTTCTCATTGCAGTACCTAGATTGTCCGGCTCAGCGTTTCGACCGGAGGCAACTTTGAACCTCCTGATTCAGTAAAGCTTGCACAGAAGCAGCAAACTCCCGACCGAATGTCGTGTGATTTGGCTCTAGCTACGGGCGGGCGGCAAAAATGCTGCTTTCTCACGACTCTCAAGAGGTTATGACGGATACCTGCTGAAATGCAGCGAATACCCCTGCTTCAGCACGCTCACAAACCCGCCGGATTTCCAACCCCCCGAAACGCAAAAGAAATTGATTTTTTCTTGGGTATTTGATACCCTTCAAAGGTCTATATTGCTCTTTGGGATTGGCGAGAGGCTACGGGAAGCCTTTGCATGCGAGATGAGCCATCGTAAGGTTTGTTTCGTCGCAAGAGAATCTTTCCGAGTTCGCAGCGTCGAAGTCCCAATGGATACTGAAATGCGTTTGTCTCTGCCATCACGGCACCCATTCTTTCCTAGCGTTTCTTTTTTTCATAACGCCTCCTCCTTTTCTTCTATTGTCTTTTCTATTTTTCAGCAGTGTCAGGATCTTGATCCTAAGATGGAGCCTCCTTCGTCTTGCGTACCGCGTTTCTGCTTCGCTGCTGTCTTTCCGGCAGTTGTGTTTTTGGTACCACAACTGTCATTTGCCGACCCCCCCGAGAGTACTAATCAGTCTTCGCTGAACAGCAAGGCTGGTATCTCCGTTGTCGAAGGATCACCGGGTGTCCAAGGATCATCGGGTGTCGAAGGATCATCGGGCGACGGCGCTCATCGACAAACAACCGAGAGTGCGACTCACGGGGCACTGACACCAGGAGCTACACCAATGACAATCACCGACGGCACTCGTGTTTCCCTCGAGTATACTCTTCGCCATGAGGGGCAAACCCTCGAATCAAACGTCGGCGGCGATCCGCTGATTTACACGCACGGTGACAACCAGATCATCCCCGGGCTTGAGCGACAGCTCGAAGGGATGAAGCAAGGTGATAGTAAAGAGGTCACCGTGGCACCACAGGACGCATACGGTGCGGTGGATCAAGAAGCTTATATTGAAGTGAAGAAGGATCAGGTCCCGGAACAGGGACGTGTCGTCGGAGCGCAACTGATGACCAAAGATCCGCAAGGCAACGTGCTTCGCCCGACCGTTCGGGAGATTAAAGACAGCACGGTCGTCCTTGACTTCAACCATCCTCTGGCTGGAAAGACCTTGGTGTTTGACGTCAGAGTTGTAGATGTGGAGCAGTCCGCCTCGCCGGCGAGCAGTTAAGGGGCAACTAGCGGCGTGCTGAAATCTTTAGTTCAGCAGCCGCTACTGTCGCCGACCGCACTCGTCAGCAGGCGCGCTGTGTTCCATGATTATCGTCGGTACGAAACTCGCGGATGCGATATCGTCGGTGTGATTCTTTGTAACTAGACCTAACATGAACATTTACGTGGGCAACCTCTCCTACGAGGTAAAAGAAGATTCGCTGGAACAGCTTTTTGCTGACTTCGGCGCAGTGCGATCGGCAAAAGTAGTCCGAGACATGGCTACCGGTAAGTCCAGAGGCTTCGGGTTCATCGAAATGGAATCGGAAGCGGATGGGGAGAAAGCGATCGAAGCACTCAATGGTTCCGACTTCTCCGGAAGGAAGCTTGTCGTAAATGCCGCTCGTCCCAAACAGCCGCGATCCGGCGGCGGTGGTGGCGGGGGAGGGTACAGAGATCGCGGTGACCGCGGAGATCGTGGAGGCGACTTCCGCGGCGGCGACCGCGGCTCACGGCCACCGCGACGTGACCGCGGCGATCGCGACCGCGATCGGTATTAG
>JAGRAW010000544.1 GCA_020434415.1 Bdellovibrionales bacterium | reverse complement strand
GAGAATCCGCGGAGCCGCTGCAGCTGACGCTTCCCGCGATTCCTGCGCCGGCAAAACCGGCACCAGTGCTTCCCGTTAGGGAATCTCCTGCTCCCTCTGAAAATGAGCCTGCCTCGGTTGCACCCGCGGCTGCAGAACGTCCACCAGCGACGGAAGCGGCGGATGATGTGCCTTTCGCACCGCGAGTGGCGAGCGCATTTTCGGTCGGAGAGTTTAAGAGCCGCTATCCGACAATGGATGAGTTGCTTCGGGAGCGCAAAGTGTTTGAACCATCCGATCTGGTAGAGCTTAGTCGCGAGAGTTTCACTGAAGACGATATCGAGCTTGCTGCGCAGAAGTATTCCTTGCGAGAGAAGCTGTTTGGAATCACGGTCAAGCTGAACGCGCTCGACGAAGGGGGGCGGGTAAAAGGCGGGTTTGATGAGCTAAGAAGCAAGCTCACTCAGATCACGATCGCCGAGAAGGAAGTCGATGTCGCCTTGAAAAGAGCCCTCGAGCAACATCGCTATTGGGCGCAGAAGGCAAAGCAATTGCAAAATGAAAATCCGCTGGCTTTGGCGAGCGAGCTGAGCGAACTGAGTTCGGACATTCAAGCGCGAAAGGTAGCGTATGAGCAGGCATCCAGCAGATATTTGACTGCTGTCGAACACACTCCCAGCGGCGCGAAGGAGCTAGGTGCCGCGCTGCAGCAGCGCCGCGATGATTTGCGAGCGGCCACGGCGAGCTTTGTGCAGTACAATCTGACTCGTCAGCTTACCAATTTAATCAATTTGTCTCTTGTGTCGGAGAGCATAGCTATCAGTCAGGCGAGGCTTCAAGAGCGCGTCCGTATCTACCAGAACACCTCGAGCACGGAGGATCGTGATGAGTTGATGGGGCAGCGCGAGGAGCTTGAAAGCGAACTGTTGGAGCTGGAAGAGCAGCTTCCTAAGACGAGAGAAGAGCAGCTGCGCCGTGTGTGGTCCCTGCAAAGCCTGCTTTCGAGCCGTCGCTGATGAAGGGCCGGACAGCTTTCGGTAAACAAAGTCTTGGCACTCGCGGCGCCGGAAATGGCGCAGCCGAAGGGACATTGGTACTGCTGCGGCCGCTTCCGAGGGCCGATGAGCATATGAATTGGTCTAGCCCGGAAGGTTGTTTCGCAGTAGGGATAATGACGGGCGTTCACGTACGATAGAGGAGGTACTATGCACTGGTCTTTATGGATGGTACTCGGCCTGGTTCTCGTGACCGCTGAGATGTTTCTGCCGGTAGAGCTCTGGTTTCTTTTCCTCGGCGCTAGCGCCCTTGTGACAGGGCTGGTCGCGTTCCTCTTCCCGGAAACGTTGTTGTGGCACGAGTTGGTACTTGCGGCCGTGCTTGCGCTGGTTTTTCTTTTTTCATTTCGACCTCGTCTCTTAAAGCGGTTGCACGGCAATGGCAAGCAATTCCCCGAAGACATTCTAGGGGTGGAAGTGCTGATCTCCGCTGACATCGACGCGGGCGAGTTGGGTCGCGGGGAGCTCCGCGGAACCACTTGGACAGTACGGAACGAGACAGATGCTGTGCTGGTTGCAGGTCAACGACGGCGTGTCACTGCACGCGATGGATTAATACTCGTGGTCGGGAGCTGAACCGAAGAGAGCACCCCGTCCTCACACTCAAGTAGGAGCATCTTGCTATGGAAATAGCCCTTACCATCGTCGCCCTTTTTGTCTTGATCGTCGCGATTGTGGCGATTGTAAAAACCGCTATCGTTGTTCCCCAGCAGCATGCGTATGTCGTGCAGCGCCTGGGGAAGTATCACCGTACGCTGGGAGCAGGATTCCACTTTCTCGTGCCGTTCGTGGACGTCATCGCCTATCGCCACTCGCTGAAGGAAACGGCGGTCGATATCACCCGTCAAATCTGTATCACCCGAGATAACGTCCAGGTCGAGATCGACGGAGTGCTTTATTTGCAGGTGCTCGATCCGGAGCGGGCCTCCTACGGTATTCATAACTATGAATGGGCCATTGCCCAACTTGCACAGACGACGCTGAGAAGCGAAATCGGTAAGATTGATCTCGACCGCACTTTCGAAGAGAGAGCGCAGATTAACGCAGCGGTCGTCGAAGAAATCGACAAAGCGGCGACCCCCTGGGGCGTGAAAGTGTTTCGCTACGAGATCAAGGATATCACTCCGCCTCATGACGTGCTGAGCGCGATGGAGAAGCAGATGCGCGCCGAGCGTGAGAAGCGAGCGACGATTCTCGAGTCCCAAGCCGAGCGGGACGCCCAAATCAACCGCGCGGAAGGATTGAAGCAGAAGGTTGTTCTGGAGAGCGAGGCGGCAAAGCAGCAGCAGATAAATGAAGCGGAGGGCCAGGCGCAAGCAATCCGCGCCGTTGCCGAGGCAACCGCAGACGGTATCCGAACTGTGGCTCTTTCGCTTCAGCAAG
>JAGRAW010000543.1 GCA_020434415.1 Bdellovibrionales bacterium | reverse complement strand
GTGGGACAATCCCAATGTTTTCGGCATCTGCATGCTCAAGCACAGCGACAATACGATCTCGCGCCGTCAGGAGGTTGGTCGCGGCCTTCGGCTTTCGGTCGACCAGCACGGCGACCGGATGGATCACCCCGCCGTGGTCCACGACATCAACGTGCTCACCGTCGTCGCCAGCGAGAGCTACAAGGACTTTGTCGGCGGCCTGCAAAAGGAGATCGCCGACACGCTCTCGTCCCGGCCCCGGAAAGCGACCGAGGCGTATTTCACCGGCAAGACTATCGCGACCGAGAGTGGTCCGGTCGAGATCACGGCGGCCATGGCGAAGCAGATTTATCGCTACCTGGTGAAAAACGACTACTCCGACGACGCGGATCAGATTTCCAAGACCTATCATGACGCCAAGGAAGCGGGGTCTTTGGCGGATTTGCCGGACGAACTGAAGCCCCATGCGGAGCAGATCTTCCAGCTTATCGACAGCGTGTTTAGCGACGCACAGTTGCCGAAGGTGGAGGATGGCCGCAAGCCCAAGACCAATCCGCTGAACGACAACTTCGACAAGAAGGAGTTCAAGGAACTTTGGGCGCGCATCAACCAGAAGGCGGTGTATCGCGTCGAGTTCGATTCCGATGAACTCGTCCGCAAATGCGTGAGCGCACTCGACAGTCAACTCCGCGTGACGCCGCTCCAATACACCGTACAATCCGGAATCCAGGGCGACGGGCTGAGCGATGAGCAGCTGAAGACCGGCGACGGCTTCACGCTCACCGGCTCGACGACGGAGCGCGGCGGTTCAGTCCATTCCCTGGTGAAATATGACCTTCTCGGCAACGTCGCGGAAAACACGGAGCTGACGCGAAAGACGGTCGCCGACATCCTTGCTGGAATCCAGGCGAGCGTGTTCGGCCAGTTCAAAGAGAACCCCGAGCATTTCATCTCCGAGGCCTCGCGCATCATCTCCGAGCAGAAGGCCACGATGATCATTGAGCGTCTCGCGTATGACGGCCTGTCCGAGCGCTACGACGTCGACATTTTCACCGCCAATCAGACCGGGCAGGACTTTTCCAAGGCGAGCGCGAAACTGAAAAACCACGTGTACGATTATGTCGTCACGGACTCGGAGATCGAGCGGCGCTTCGCCGATCAACTCGATGCAAGCACCGAAGTCGTGGTCTATGCGAAGCTGCCTCGCGGGTTTCTGATCCCGACGCCCGTCGGCGACTACAACCCTGACTGGGCGATTTCCTTCAAGGAAGGAAGCGTCAAGCACATCTATTTCGTCGCCGAGACCAAGGGCAGCATGTCGTCGATGAAGCTCCGCGAAATCGAAAACACGAAAATTGCGTGCGCCCGGAAATTCTTCGACGAGATTGGGCGGCGCGTAAGCGAGGACCGGGTCAAATACGACGTTGTCACCAGCTACGAGAAGCTAATGGATATTGTCGGGCGCGCGGCCGCCTGACGGAGGAACAGAGCTTGGGGGGATACCGAAGGTGCCAACGGTAGGCTGGATACGTGAGGACGCGCTTGAGGCCTTCTACGAAGGAACCGAGCGCACGCCCGAGCCCGGTCCACCTGCGCAGCCAATCTTTCGTTGCCCTTTCTGTATTTCGGTCTTCTCCGTTCAACGGGAGCTTCACGATCACGTCTACAAGACGCATCGGGTTGAACGCCCCGTGATGTTTTTGGGTGGAACGGAACCCACAGGCCGCGCGGTGGTCCGAGTTCCAGTTGGTCGGTCAGCGATCGTGGTTGCCAACGCGACCGCAGTTCGAATCGGCATTGACGGTCGCGATCCTCAGCGATGCCTCCCGGATGCCGTCCCAAAGAAGCTCGCGGATACGAAGCAAGGCGAGATGAAGCTCGTTCTCCTTAACGAGTCACAGGTCAATGCCGAACCTGTTTCAACTCACTATACAATATCGTTCAGGATAGCCGATGCCATTGACCTCAAGCGCGTCGAAGAGGCGTTTGCCGAAATACTCGTCTCATCTTCGATTACCCGAGACGCTATAAGCCGCTTCTTGGTGGACCAGCGAACACAGGGAGCAAGCAAGGAATATGCTGTTGGGCTTGGAAATTACTGCCTAGGCGTTTTGATCAAAGAGCGGCCGGCATCTGAGCACCTAACGACCCCGCTGGCACGCTACCGCGAGCTCTATGGATCGGCCCTCCAAATACTCGCCGACTTCGACCGTCCCCTTGCACGGCTGATAGCCGGTATTATTCGGTTTGCGATGAACGACTTCCAGGAGGCAGGGAGTTCGACTGGGTATTGGGAGCTCGATCTAGCGAGAATGTTGCTGAACGATCCAGGTCGGACGACGATGCCATCGTCGGATACCACGGCCAAGCGCCGACCAATCTGCCCGATCGATCACGGAACGGCTCGCATATTGGCTCTGGCCGCTCGATTGTCCACTCAGTCAC
>JAGRAW010000542.1 GCA_020434415.1 Bdellovibrionales bacterium | reverse complement strand
GTGCATTTCTCGTCCGTTGAGGACTTCGGTCCGACCAACGGTTGCGACGTTATTCTCCGCCTGGCAGGCTAGCGTGCACGCGTTGCAGCCGATGCAGCGGTTCAGATCGATGCTCATCGCCCATTGTTCGTTGGCGGGAAAAGCAGGCTCCGGATACAGTGAAGCAGGCGGAACTATCGGATGGTGATCCGTTGGAAAGAGCTGTTCGCCTGCCAACACGCTTTTGAGGGAAACGTCGCGCGCAAGGTCTTGCCCCTCCATACGGTGATGAGTCTGGATTGCGGCGAAGCGATGAGTGCCGGATTTCGATTTGATTGTGATGCGCTTCGTATGCCAGGGTGAGTGTCGGCTTCGAAGAGGGTAGGCGGATACCCCGAGGGGGGGCTCCCCCTGTGCGCTCGTGCGCCCGTAGCCGAGATGCAGTACCGCAACATCAGGGTGCTGGCCGGGAAACTCCCAGACCGGCACTTCGATGCGAGTTCCCGTCGGCGACGTGAGCTCGACGACGCTTCCTGTTTCGACACCGATTCGCTCGGCCGTATCCGGCGCGAGCAAGAGGGCGTTCTCCCAGGTGAGCGTGGTGAGCGGTTTGCCGAGCTCCTGCAGCCAGGCATTCCCGTAGTAGGCTCCGTCCCAGACTGTCGGGTCCGGACGAAGTACGAGATAGAAGGATTTCTCCGTCTCACCTGAAATCGGAGGATCCGGCACTACTAGTGAACCTGCTGGCACCGGATGTGCAACGCGCTCAGTCCCGGCAATAACCCCCTGACTGAGAGCGCGCTCCCATTGTTCGGAGAAGTCTCCCTGGAGCGTGCTAGCCCAAAAAGCGCGGACCAGTTGATAGTCTGTCGCGGGCTCTGTCCGGTGTAGACCGGCAAGCAACGTAAGCGGCGACACTGTTTGATACAGTGGTCTCAGAACCGGTTGGACGATCGAGGCCAGTCCAGTAAAAGATCGCGCATCCCCCCAGGTCTCGAGGGGGTGCGATGCAGGTAGGTGCAAGGTGGACAGTGCCGCGGTTTCGTCGAACTCCAGACCTAGGTGCACGCTGAAGTCGAGCTGCTCGAACATCTCTCGTATGTGGACATCACCAGGGGCGGAATAGGCAGGATTTGCTTCGAGAGTAAGCAACCGACTGATTTGTCCTGATGCAACATCATCCGCGAGTGCGTCGAGGCTGGCCGCGCTCACGTCGTTCCATGGTGGCTCGATAAAGCCGATTGTTCTCTCCATATTCTGCAGGCGTTGATTGACATGAATGCTGAGAATATGGGCCGACTCGGAGAGAGCCGGGCCGACGCAAAGCAGGCTGCTGCCGCGATGGGATTGCAAGGCATCCGCTGCCTCCTTCGCCCGTCGTTTGAGTTCTATGTCAGCCCACAAGGGCTCTTGCCTCGTGATACCCACGGCATGTGCGATGAAGCGCACAAAGACCTCCAACTCCACCGGCGTTGCGGGAGTATGTTGATCCGCCTGCGCCACGGTAAGACTTGGCGTCGGCGCTGCCGTCAGGAGGCGTAAGGGGTCAGGAGGGCCTCGCCGAGTTGCAAATTGGCGGGCATAGCGCAGGGAGCCGGGGTGGTCATAGAGTATGTCCGCGTCGACCGAGACAACGACCTTGGCAGCTTCCAAGGCATAGATCGGTTCAAGGGGACGCCCGAACGCGCGCTCCGTTGCTCGCCATATCGCTGTGCGCGGCACTGTATCATGAACGTATACTCGGAGCTTGTCGTACACCCGTCGCAGTGCTTCGAGCTCTTGTGCCACGGTCGGGGAGCTGGAGCGGCTGAGCAGTAGTGCGAAACCATCGCCGTGAGATCGTCGAAGCTCCTCACGAAGCAGGGCGAGCTCGTGACCTTGCTCCTCCGGTGTAATCGCGTGCCCCAGCTTCACGGCATGCTTGCTGCGGGTGGGCGCGTAGAGCGAATGAATCGCAGCCTGGCGGAACACATCGAGAGCACCTTTCGCATCCGGGTGACTCGGATTGCCGCGAACGCGTGTCGGACGCCCAAGATGGGTCTCGATGAGCACGCCTGTTGCTAGCCCGTGATGGCATATCGCTGATGCGTAGTACGTCGCTTTGCCAGGGAGAACATGTTCCGGCATTTCAACGTACGGCACTAATTCATCGGTCGTGCGGGGTATGCAAGCGGCGAATTGTGCGGCTATAGCGGCACTGCTGCTCGCTTTGAGAAACGCTCTGCGGGAGAATTCCTTAGCGAGGAAGGTGTCTGCACCCGGAGGAAACTCTCCTTGTAGTGACGCCGCGAACGCTTCGGGATCACGCAACTCTTGTAGTGCTTGCCACTGGACGGTTTTTTTCTTCAGCGGTGACATATGGTGCAGTCTGTCAGGCCTTCGGTTTCAATTCCGTAGAATCGTAGTAGGTCGTCGGCCGTCGATCGGTTCTCCGCGGGTTCATGCCCCATGGT
>JAGRAW010000541.1 GCA_020434415.1 Bdellovibrionales bacterium | reverse complement strand
GAGGTACCCACCAAAACTTTTGACCCCATCAGGAGTTAGTTCAATGGCACCTTCGAACAGGATAGTTTGAGGTTGCATGCGCTCGTCGAACTGGAGCTTGCCGGTGCCCTGCAGCGACCCGAGCGAGCTGTAGCATTCGAGGCGATGCACCGTAAGCTGATTGTCGTTTTGACGGGCATCAAGATCAATTTTGACATCTGTAGCGGCAGGAAGGGCAAATATCCCCTTGACCTTGTGGCCGCCGCGATACGAACCCTGATCAAGATGAAGACGATACGAGCCCTCACGTATCGCCATCTGTGGCTTGTTGGCAACGGGCTGAAGTTCGACCATCCCGTCGATGCTTAGGACTCCTCCCAGGCCGTTGGCAGAAGCGAGTGGATGCGCATCCAGACGCAACGAGTCTCCCTTGAACTCTATTCGAGTCGCAGGGTCCCATAGTGAATGGGTTGCGGAGACCGAAAGCAGACCGTCGTACGCAGTAAGCTCCCCGGTCACTGCAATCCGAAAGAGAAGCAGCTGCAGCGTCTGCCAGTCGAATACCGCTTGCTCTGCAAAAAAGGGGATTGGGAGCACCGGCGTTCCGACCATCGCGCTCAGCTCTTTCACGCGCACGATGTTGGGCAGGTCAACATCGATGCTTCGCGCTTCCAGCAGTACGCCCTGCGTGCGAAGCTCCTTCCTAGTTTCCTCGAACCGATCCTTGATAAAGTCGCTATAGGGAAAGCGAGCAATTTTGAGCAGGAGAAATAAGGTAAGAAACGTCAGGAACTGATGCAAAACACGCTTCGGTGTCAATGTGCGGCGAGGTGCGTCGCCGGAAAATCGTTCACCAGAGAATCGTTCGCGGGAAGGACGATCCGCGTTCGAAGGTGCAGTGGGCTGCGTCGCGCGAGCACCCTGTTCGGAACCGCCGTCGAGAGGACGCCATCGTTGCTTGGCCAAACTGCCTCCTGCCACGTCAACTCTTCCGAATGCTGAAAATTTCCAGTGTCGCACCGAACTGCCGATCGTTCTCTTTCACCAGATCAGCCTTTCCCAGAAAGAGCGGGCTTTCACCTTGCTCGAGTCGATGGAGCAGCTTGACGACCTGCTCCAGTGAGAGCGACTTCACTCGCAGGGTGAACTCTTGCTTTTCGTATTCGAAGCCCACTTGTTCCGGTGAGCGACCGACCTTCAAATCGTAGTTGTCGCTGCCGATGCTTTCACGAACGATGGTATCGAGCTGCTTGGTTACCTGCTCGAAGGTGAGCTGTGCTTCGGCGAATGTGGTTTGCAGCTTTCCGAGTCTAGCGCTAAGCGTTTGATGCCGTCGGAGCACGCCCGCCAGCTCTTCGAGATTCCTGGAGCGAACGGTGACCAGGCGGCGCGTCTCTGCAATGTGTTCTTGCAGCGATTCGACGCCAAGATACATTCCGGTCAAGGCAAGCGAGACACCTGCAACGGTCACCAATAAGCGTTCTCGAGCACTGAGCGCCAGATAGCTGGTTCGGACTTTCTTAAGCATTCCCACGACTATTCACACAGTTCAATTTCGGCGGAAAACTTCACTCGTGAGGAGTTGGCAACCCGCCCCTTCGGCTCGAGTTTCACCTGGCAGAAGCGGTCCTTTCTACTTTCCAAAGCGCTATTGAGTCGACCAAGGCTGGGATTGTCTGCCACGGACCCACGGAAGCTCAATCGCGAATGTCCGATGTTTAGAGCTTCCACTTCGATATCGATCTCTCGACCGATGGTTGCAGACAATTCCTTCAGCGACTCGAGCGGAGAGAGTGAGGAGAGGGAGCCCATACCTCGCAGTTGTTCTTCCAAGGCGGCGACACGATCTTGGACAAAGGTCACTTCTCGCCTGTCCGGTACGACCTCTCCCGGCATCGCCTCTTGCAGTAGCTCATCGATTCTTTGTTCAACCTTTCCGAGCGCCGCGCTTGCCTGATAGATGGTCGAGACATACCAGCCGATCCCGAAAAAAATCGCCAAACAAATTGGGAATATTTCGGATTGAATTGCCGTCCACAGCGTTCTCCAAGCAGCTTGATGAGCGAAGGCGCCTTTTCGAAAATCAATTAGCTTCTCGGCGGCTTTGCGTCGGCCTAGTAGCTCGACCGACAAGAGTCCCAGTGCCCAGGAGAGGTCGTCGACGCTGACGTCAGCGGGCGTTCGATTACGGATGAAGCGAGAGAAATCGATGGCATGAACGCGGCGGATAAGCGCCGATCGGCATTCCTGAACGACGGAGGGTTGGGCGATCACGTAGAGCCGCTCTATTTCCACGTCGAGGTCTCGCTCCGCGCGGGCGACAGTGCAATTAATCTGCGCTGCGAGGCCTGGATCCAGCCTTCCCGCCTCCGTCGCTTGACGGGCGGAGAAATCGCGTAGTCGACGTAGCGTACCGTCGACAAAAATGGCCAAAGCAGCTCGGCCGCCACTGAATTCGAG
>JAGRAW010000540.1 GCA_020434415.1 Bdellovibrionales bacterium | reverse complement strand
GAGCACGCCCAGAACAAGTGCGGCGAGCGCCGGTGCCTGGAGTCTGATGCGGCGAATAAACAACGGCGCCGCTGCCGCAAGGGCGACGAAGATGAGGATCTGTAACGCCCGAACGGGCGCCGACGGTTTGGAAACGAAGCTATCGTGAAGGAGGTTATCGAGGATATTGGCGTTATACTCGACGCCGAGCAGGGTTGCGCTGAGGGGTGTCGGGTGGGAGTCAAAGAGGCCGGGAGCGCCGACACTGACGAATACAAGAGCATCTTTGAAGCGGGTTGGTGAAATGCTCGGCTCACCGAGACCCTCGGCGAGCATTTGCTCGCTCTTGATTATGTCCGCGATCGAAAAGTGTTCATAGGTCTGCTCCGGGCCGAAAAAGCGAATTGCGAGGCGACCCTGCGGATCAGTGAAGCGAGCAAGGTTGCGTTGCTCTGCTGCGGGCGTGGTTGCCGCGTAGAGCATCAGCGGGAGAGAAGCGAGAGGAGTGCTCCCGATACGTACGCCGGGCTGCGTATGACGAAATACTCCATCGTCGTCGACGGTAGCGCGAACGTTTCCGAACAACCGAGCGTGTCGCAGGATATTCCATTCAGGAAGCAAGACAGAAACAAACGGAGGAAGTGGGACGTCAGTCAAGAATCGAGCGACAAAGTCCCTGTCTGCGAGCTGAGCCTCCTGCGCGCGACGGAATAGTGCCAGTCGAGACGGAGACGTGACTCGCTCATCGTCGAGTGCCGCAGCAGCGAGAACGACCGGTAGCGAGGCGTCCAGACTCTTGGCGAAGGTTAGATCGTCCTCGACGCCCCAAAACGAGTGTTCGGTATAGAGCATATCGAAGGCCACGCCCTTGGCGCCTCCGCGTTCCAGGAAGCGAATCACGTAGCTATAGAGGGCTCGCGGCCAAGGCCAGGAGTAGCCTTCAGCTTCGGCAAAGTAATCCAGGGAATGCTGGTCGACGACAATAAGCTTTATTCGTCGGTCTGCGGCGGCCGGTGTGGCGGTCGCTCGGACCCGCAGATCCCACAACCGATTCTCCAAACCGGAGAAGAACTGATGCTCTTCAAGGAAAAAGGCTGCCGCACTGAGGGCCACTACAATGCAGCAGAAGGCGACTAGCTTCTGCACGAGCGCCTACAGTTTCGCCGTCGCTCGCGCAAAGCGCTGCGTGCGGTGCGGTGCGGGAGGACGCACTTCGAGGCTCCCTAGTGTCGCTAAGCGGTCTTGTGGCGCGGGATGAGTGTCAAACATCCCCCCGCCTCCGCGGGCGGCCTGCTCCAGCTTTTCAAGCACCGTGGTGAGCGATGCAGGGTTGTAGCCCGCTCGCGCCAGGAGTAGCGCCGCATAGCGATCGGCATCATACTCTTGAGAGCGGCTATACCCGTTGACGACCAAAGTCTGAACGACATCGTCGACGCTGCTGCTGAAGGTTTCCGTCAACGCGCCGAGCGCCTGTCCGGAAACACCACCGCGAGAGGCGATTGTATCGTTCAGGGCTTGCTTGCCCAGAATACTCAGCGCCTGCGACATGTTCGCGCTTGATACTGCCTTCACACCATCTTCAGCGACAACATGGGCGACTTCATGTGCGAGCACCGCAGCGAGTTCATCCTCGTCAGCGACCAATTCCAACAATCCGCGGGTAACAAAGATGAAGCCACCGGGTGCTGCAAAGGCGTTTACCTCGGACGAGTCGAGCACTTGAAAGCGATACCCGGCAAACGTTTCCGGACGGTCCGAAGCGGCAGCAAGCACGGAGCCGATACGACTGACATAATCGTTGAGCCTTCGGTCGCGATTGGGCGGATACTTGGCGAGTAAGCTCGCAGAAACCGAGCGCCCCAGAAAATATTCTTCTTCGGCGGTAAGGCCGTCTGCCGCCTTCGCGCTCTGTTCCCCCGCGGCAAACAGCGCCTGTGCCTGCGAGCTGGATAATCCTGCGGAAGTTAGAATCGAGGTGCCGAGATTCTGTAGTTCAGGATTTCCGGCGCAGCCGACACCGAGAGCCAATGCGCCGATGGCGAGGCGAGCTACGTGTCTGTTCACTATCACTTCTCTCTACTGGTGAGTGCTCCGGCTGCGATGAACTTCGCGAGTTCAGCATCAGCAACCGTGCGGCGTTCCATTTCATCCACCGCTGAAAAATTCAGTCCCCGGTTTTGCGAGGCATACTGTTGCTCTACTTCTCGGCTGAAGCCCTTACCGGCAATCACCACATCGGCGCCTTGTGCGTTGCCCGAAGGAGCAGGGCTGCTCGGGCTCAATACCACTCGCTTCGGCGTAATTGCCGTCTTGTGTACAAAGCCCTCGGTCCGTCCGGCTCTGACTCGCACCCAACCGTCCTGTTCGCCCAAAGCTTCAAGGGCATCCCCGTAGCGAACTTCCTGAAGCACACGAGCGAGAGGGGCCGGACCGCTGCGGAGCTTTGACCTTTTCGTTTGGACGAATACTTGTT
>JAGRAW010000053.1 GCA_020434415.1 Bdellovibrionales bacterium | reverse complement strand
GGTGCTGGAATAGCGGTACTGAGCGTTGTGCAGCAAATGCCGACTGGGCATGCGGCTGGCCTGGAAGCGTTTATCTATGGCAAGACCGCATCCATGGTGGCCGCTGATGCGTGGATGATTGGCGGCGCGGGACTGGCATGTGTGCTGGTCGCTGCAGCCATCTTCAAGGAATTGACGTTATTGTGCTTTGATGAAGGCTACGCCGGGGCACGGGGGTTTCCCGTACTCGGGCTGGACATCCTGCTGATGGCTATGGTTGTTGTTGTGACAATCATTGGTCTTCAGGCGGTGGGGCTGGTGCTAATGATAGCACTGTTGGTGATTCCCGCAGCCGCCGCGCGATTCTGGACTCACAACATGAAGCACATGACTATCATTTCTGCTGTCATCGGAGGTAACAGTGGACTGTTGGGTTCCTCAATGAGCGCAGTGTTTCCAAGGTTACCG
Source organism: Bdellovibrionales bacterium (assembly GCA_020434415.1). GTDB lineage: Bacteria > Bdellovibrionota_C > UBA2361 > SZUA-149 > SZUA-149 > JAGRAW01. The sequence continues at coordinate 15,985 of JAGRAW010000053.1, read as the reverse complement.
TCTGGCGCGATGATTGTTCTGGTCTCTGGCGTATTGTTCTTTGTAAGTATGATGCTGGGCAGTGCGAGAGGCGTCGCCGTTCGTTTCTATCGTCGAACGCAGTTAAATCGATCGATCGATCGGCAACATTTGTTACGAGGTCTTTACGAATATCTTGAACTACATCTGCGTGAAGACCGTTCAGAGATGGGCATGGAACAACCGGTGCCGTTTGCAGATATCCTTGAAATGCGAAGCTGGAAAGCTGCGCGTCTTAAACGGCAGATACATCACAGCCAGTCAGAGGGGATGATTCAGGTGACTTCAGGCGGTGTTTCGCTTACGAAGACCGGCGTTGAAGAAGCGACTCGACTTGTCCATGAGCATCGCTTATGGGAGCTTTATCTGATTACGCATGCAGAAATCGCACCATCGCGAGTGGACCGTGATGCGGATGCAATCGAACATGTGCTGGAACCGGAGATGATTGCTCAGCTGGAAGAACTGCTTGAGCTTCAGCAGAATCAAGGTGCCAACGGAGTTGTTCAGAGTCCTCATCCAATCGAATCTTCAGGCGTACCCACAGCGAGGGACGCGAGATGATCGAAACCAATGCCCTGCTCGCAGCAATTCCATGGACGTGGGCACTGGATGGCTGGATTGTGCTGGCCGGAATGCTGTGCGCCGTGGCGGCAGCACTGCCTGGCAACTTCCTGTTGCTGCGAAAAATGAGCATGCTGGGCGACGCGATCAGCCATGCAATTCTACCGGGACTTGCAATCGCATTCTTCCTGAGCGAAAGCCGCAGCAGCGTGCCGATGTTTGCGGGTGCCGTGATTGTGGGTGTGCTGACCGCGCTTTTTACTGAGTGGATAAGAGGATTCGGAGAGGTTGATGAAGGCGCTTCGATGGGTGTTGTCTTTACGACATTGTTTGCATTGGGTTTAGTGATGATCGTTCAGGCAGCCGACCACGTGGATCTGGATCCCAGTTGCGTGCTTTACGGTGCAATTGAATTGACGCCACTGGATACGGTTTCCGTTCTTGGCCATCAGATACCGCGCGTCGTTGCGACTTTGTCAGTAGTGCTGACTCTAAACCTGATATTTGTAAGTGTGTTTTATAAGGAACTGCAAATCTGCTCGTTTGATCCCGCGTTAGCGACAGCCTCGGGATTCCATGCTCGACTTATGCATTACCTGTTGATGATCCTTGTTGCCGTAACAGCTGTGGCAAGCTTCGAAAGCGTTGGCAATATTCTGGTGGTGGCCATGTTTGTAGTTCCTCCGGCAACTGCACGCCTGCTGACCGACCGCCTGGGACGTATGATCCTGATCAGTATGTTTATCGCTGCCGTATCCGCTGTATTGGGACATATTTCTGCAATCACACTTCCACGATATTTTGGTTTTAACAGTGCCAGCACGGCTGGGATGATGGCATTAGCCGCAGGGTTGTTGTTTGCCCTTGCAGCATTGTTTGGTCCACAACAGGGCGTCGTCGTAAGGATGATCCGACAACAGTTGCTCGGCATGAGGATCTTGTCTGAGGACCTGATTGCACTCCTGTATCGGATGGAAGAGCGAAGCGATAAGTCACGACCTTCACAGGAGAGTTTGCAGGATGTTCTGCTTTCCGGGCCCTGGATTACTTCACTGCTGATGTATGGCCACAGATTACGAGGACTTGTCAGCGGTGATGCAAACGCATTCTCACTTACAGAGTCTGGCCGACAGCTTGGAGTGGAATTGGTGCGATCGCATCGGCTGTGGGAGTCGTATCTCGTCGAGCGTGCCGGAATTCGGCCGGACCATGTACACGACCGAGCAATGTTGCTCGAACATTTCACGACACCGGAGCTCAGCGACCGGCTAGCTGAGCGCGTTTCCGATCCGGCAACAGATCCCCACGGTCGGAGCATTCCGGGACGAAAAGACTGACACCAGCTATACGGCCTTGTGCTGTTCGCGAGTTGCTGAAACAAGGTGCGAGCCGGCACTGGCCGGTCCCGCACGAAGGTCATAGCCGAAATACTTGAAATCAGCGTCGTAGAGTCGTTCGACAACGGCCAGTGCTCCCGGGCTCAGCGGCGGGCAGCCGATTCTCCCCAGCTCTACCTCCGTTAGCCTCGGCGTTGTCTCGAATTCATACCAACGGGTCACGACGGGTGCGTTTTGCGCGTCAGATGCCAGCACTGCTTCCTTTCGCCTCCGTGCAAGCCGAAATCGTGCTGAGCGAAGATTATAGGAGGCATAGTCTTGGCTCAGACCCTGCTCACGTAGAAAGGTGCGGTAATCGGAAAAGAAGTTTTCGAATCGTAGAATCGTATCGATGCGGCAGCTACCGTCTTCGTGGGTGAAGGTGTGCATCGGACGAAAGTGAATGAACTCTATATCTTCCATAAGCTCGACGTTAGCGAGCACGTCACGAATGAAGACGTTGAACGACATCTGTTTGGTCGCCAGGCGCTTTCTGGTCGACGCGTACGTGGTAGAGGTGTACGGCGCGAGGGATAGATGCGCGAGACGATCTCGGAAGGCGGAGTAGAGCCGAGTCAGCGGATTTCTGACGACGCACACCTTGAGATACTCCCGGAACTGTTCGTCCGTCAGTAGAGCTCGAGATTGTGTCACCCCCAGGTGGGCGAAATCGACCGGTCCTTGATGACCCCAATGCGCCGGTTCCTGACGACCCCAATAAGACTGTGCATCCGGGATCTTTCGTTGCAGATCCCGATGAACGGTTGTGCCTGCCGCTTTCGGCACATGATAAAACAGCAGTCTGCGAGAATGGGAAACGAGCATGTCTTGTTGGTATCCGACATGGAAGGCCGGTCGTCAAGCTTGCGTTCCGGCAGAGTCGCCATGGTCGAGAAGCCGTTGGCGGGACCTGCGAGTGAAGCTCGCTCGAACGCCGAACAAGGGCTTCGTTTCGAATACAAGAACCGAAGCGCAATTGAGTGCTCGCCTATCAACCGATTACCGGCTAAAGTCTCTGCTAATCACGAACGCTTTACCGCTATTTGGGAGCCGCTGTAGGCCGTTTGCCAGCTGAGGAGTAGTTCACCATCATGCCGTCTGATGCGCTGAAGGCCTTATCGAATGAACTGCGCACCTCAGCAGCTAGGGAGTGCGGCAGACCGTTCCCCGAGCTCATTCACCAGACGTGGCGTGAAACGCAGCTACCGGGACACTTGCAGGCCCACGCGAATACATGGAAAGAGATGCATCCCGATTTCGGGTATCGTCTCTGGACAGACCAGGACAATCACCGTCTGATTGCCGAGCAGTATCCCGAGCTGCTGTCTTGTTTTGAGCAGTATCCTTTCCACATCTGTCGAGTCGACGTCGTCCGCTATCTCTATTTGCTCGAGTTCGGCGGTATTTACTGCGACCTCGACACGGTTTGTTTGAAGCCGCTCACCGAACTCTTCGAGCTGGATGCCGATGTAATTCTCGGTTTCATGGGGCGCAGTCCCACCTTTGAACATGCGATTCCCAACGCCGTGATGATTTCAAGACGCGGCGCTGATTTCTGGCGTTTTGTGGCAGAGCAGCTCCTGAACGACTTCCCTTATAGTACCCGCGCGCGAGTGTTTCGCCCCGAATACCTGACAGGGCCTGTCTTTCTTAAGCGATGCTACGAAACCTACCAACAGCAGTGTTCTAGGCCCTCAGCATCAAGAATCGTCGTACTTGATGCTGATGCCTTCTTTCCGATCGCTTGGAATGAGCAATCGGGTAAGCGTAGGCGCCGTGCGCTTCTGCAGCAAAAAGGTGACTTACAACCGGAAAGCTTGAGGAAGGAATTTCCTGCTTCCTTTTGCCTCACCTACTGGGAGCACAGCTGGTCAGAGCAAACTCCTGTGGTCTTGCCCAAGAGATTCGTCCGCAAGATGAGTAAAGTCTTCCGGAAGGTCGTCCGCGCTTCACGACGGAGGTTGCTACAACGTCAGCTTAGGCGAGAATCTATGTCTCGGAATGCCGTGCGCGATTACGGCATACTGAAGGTGCCGATCTTCTGTGATGGTGACGAGCAGGAAATTTCGCTGCATTTGCACCATCGTCGATGGCTTTCGCGAGAGCAGCAGCGTACTGCGCCGTTCATTACACCCGGCGATATCGTATTTGATATCGGCGCCAACCTTGGCGTGTTGACTGCAATTTTTTCTGCGTCTGTCGGGCAAGATGGGCGGGTCTACGCTTTTGAACCTGCCTCGGCGACCTTTGCCAAACTGGTTGCCATTCAAGCTGCGAGCAACTGGTCGAACGTCGAGCTGCACCAACTGGCGTGTGGAGACGCTAGCGGCTCAGCCTTGCTCTACGCCGTAGGAAGGGATTCAGGTTATTCGACGCTTTGCCCACCGGTGAATGCTGACGTTGATCCGATTCCCCCTGAGAGAGTTGGCATTTGTACGCTGGATGAATTCGTTTTCGGTAGCGGCATCAGTCGTGTCGATTTCATAAAGATAGATTCGGAAGGTTTTGAAGCCAAGGTGTTGGCAGGAGCAGCTCAGGTACTGCGTTCTTTTCGACCGGTCGTGTATCTCGAACTGTGCAGGGAATACCATCGGAATGCTCAAGCCGCTATCGATCTACTGTTGCAGCTTGAGTACTACTTTCCGGAGTTGCCGGATTTTCGGCACGCGGCAAACGGAACGAATTTCTTTGCACTCCCGAATCGTGCCGCGACTCCTATGCGCATCGGCGGCGAGCCTTGTGCTCACACTACGGAACCGACGACCCTCGTTCGGGAGGCGTTATGAAGTCCCGTGGTTCCTCGGTCCTTGGCTGGATGCGTCGACGAGCAGCTTGGCCTCGAGTAAGCAGTGTCGTTCACTCCCTGTTGCGTGATGGTCGGCAGCTTTTCATTCTCGCGGACGCAAACCTCGATCAGCTTGACCCTCGAACTCCGCTCTGCCTTGCTCAGGCAAATAGGGCCTTTCTTCCCCTCTTGGAAAATTGGCTTACACGAATGTGCCAGCTTGGCGTAGAGAATTTGCTTGTCACTGCGCTCGATCGGGAGGTGTTTTTGTTCGCCAAAAGGCAAGGCGTCTCCACAATCTACTGTCCTTCCTGCGGCACGCGTCGTATTCACCGCATGAAGACCAGAGTAGTTGAACACTTTTTGGCGCGGGGCTTCGATGTGGTATTGTCCGACGTTGATGCGGTTTGGCTGAAAAACTGCCTGGACTACCTCCAAGCACCGGAACTCGAACGGTATGATGCCCTCTTCTCGATTGAGTACGGCTATCCGAAGCCCTTGGAGCAAGCGTGGGGCTTCGTGCTGTGTCCCGGGTTTTACTTTATCCGCAGTCGTGCGGCGACTCGCGAACTGCTGGGAGCATGGGTTGATGCCCAGCGCAGGCGTCCCAATTCCCATGACCAGCACGCGCTCAACTATCTTCTCTACGAGGCCGGCATCTCATGGCGGGTAGTGCAGAGCCGTCCGCTAAGTGACACCGGCATTGCTGCGAGTGCCGTGCAGATTTACTCTGAGGCGATGATCGAGGGAGCATTTTCAATGGGCGGTCATCACTACTCCGTTGGTGCACTTCCTTTGCTACAGTTTCGCCGAGGCGTGTTCCATGCAGAGACAGAGCCTTACATGGCTCACATCGGCTCGGGACCAGACGTTGCGGCGAAAATTGCTCGGCTCAAGGAACATGAGCCTCCTGCGTGGTTCCTTCCAACAACCGACTGCTATCGGGCCTCCGTTCGCCCGCCGGCGGGGAGGTAGCGAGCGAAGCAATGAAGGCGATCGTGAAATTCGTTATTGCAGGCAGCCCGCGAACGGGATCGACCTACCTGCAAACGACCCTAAATTCACACAGCGACATTCTCTGTGCCCACGAAGTATTTGGGACTTCGGAAAACAGGGCCCACTTTCGACTCGAAAACGGAACGGTCGTGGCGGCGGCAGAGCATGCTCGGAGCTATCTCGAGAGCTGTATCTGGTCACCGAGCTATTCCAGGAAAAGAGGGAGAGGCTTTAAAATATTTTATTACCACGGTCGAGAAGTCGATACGCGGGAGACCGTCTGGGACTGTTTGCGGCAGGATCGCGACATCCATGTAATTCACCTGGTCCGACGAAATCTTCTCGCACGCTACGCCTCTCAGAAAATGGCTGCGGAGACCGGCATCTGGAACCGTAAACGGATGCTGGCGTGCCGACGACGCAAAGAGTTCTCCATTGCGGTTCGCAGTCGCGCAAAAGAGTATCGTCCGGTCGAGCTGGGCTATGAGGAATTGCTCGAGAACTTTCGCTATCAGCAGCAGATTCGCCGACAGTTCAAAGCCGATTTTTCCGAGCATCGGCTGCTGGAGCTTTACTACGAAGATCTGATGGCAGAGCCCTCTCGATACCTTCAGCAAGTGCTTGCATTCCTCGGCTTCTCATTCGAGCCGTTGAAGGCTGACAACTGCAAGCTTGCGAAAGGCCCGCTCAGCGAAACAATTGTGAACTACCGGGAGCTGAAAGAGCGATTCAACGATACTCCTTGGTGCTCGTTTTTCGAAGAGTAGTGTCAGGTCCTTCTTCAGCAATCTACGAGCTGGACCGCTGTAATCTTCGCCTCTTCGACCACGACACCAGGGTTACCGACCACGACACCAGGCTTAGTGGAGCAGAGAAGAGTCGTCGTCCTTTTCGGGAGTAACCTCGAGCTCCCCATCGTCTTCTGAGGGAGTTGGTCTAGGGTCTTGTTTGATCGTGTCGAGAAAGCGCAGATTCTCTTTGACGCCCTCCCGGTTACTGTACGAACAAGCAAGAAAGAAGTCGTCGATTGTGGCGTGACGGGCCAGCAACTCGCTTGCCAGTTTCAATACCAGATCGATACGATCCTCATTGATGGCTTCAAGTTCTTGCCACCACTCGCGAGCCGGGCCGGAAGCGGTGTCGAAGTCAAGCAATTGCTTCGTCCAGAGCAGAGTCTGGGTCATCTCTTCGTGTTTCATCAGCCGACTGGGAAGTTCGTTACTGCTGAAGTTGCTGTTGCCTGCGGCCTATGTCGTTAGGAGAATATCGACCGCATTGGTGCAGGAATTTAATGGATTTTTGAAAAAAGTCAACTCTGGGCAGCAAGTGCCGAAAATAGTGGGCGCCAAGTCGCGCAGTGTTCAAGGTAATCAGTGGGAACTACAGGAAAATTCAAAAACAGACGTAGACGGGCGGGCGTTGCGACCGTGCCACCACCGGCTCCGCCCGAGGTCGAGGAGCGGTATCAAAGCAATCCCTTTGCCGTCCCTGAGCATGAGCTGAAGCTCTTGAACCTCGATATTATCTTTCGCCTCGCCAGAAACGGAGAGGGGCTTCGCGCGCATCTGCCTCCGCGCAGCAAGGCGCGGCGTCTTCTGCGGGCACAGGCGAAGGTAGCGTATCTTCGCTCGGAACGAGCGTTCACTTTTCCCGTCGAGGCGCTTAACGAGTTTCTCAAGCAGCTTCGAGCAAAGCAGTGCCGGTTCGCTGTCGAGGCGGAGGCAGGCGACCGACTTCGATCGACCGCGACAATTCGCTCAGCGATTGAACAAGAAGGGCATGCCTGTAGCGCAGAGGAACTGCGGTTGGCATTGCTGGTGCCCTACCTAGTGATGGTGAAGGGTGCTTCCAAGCCTCGCTTTGCCGTTTGTCACGCGACGGCAGATGAACTTCGCGAGCTTCTTCCAGAGCCGAAGCCGATGAAGGAGAAGCGCACCCTAGCGCAGAGCTTTTCCGAAAAGCAGTTGTTGCGCGTGCTGTTTCGTTGCCGCGTCGAGGGGCTGCGCTTGTGGCTACCTGCGGAAGTCCAGTCGTATCTTACGCTAAGAAGCGCGGCTTATCAGGAGCGCTTGAAGACTTTCCCCAGGGGGTTCGAGGACGAACTGCTGGGCGTTATCGCACCGTCTCTTGCGGCAGTATGTCTTCCGGACGGTCGAGCGGCGATAGTGTTGGGGCAGCAAGGACGGGCCTCGTTCGCTGAACAGCTGCGACATGTCAAAACGCTTCGTAGGCCGCTTGAGCTGCCGACGTTTCGAGGCGCGGCGGCGTACGCGTTCGAGGACTACCAGATCGAGTCGGTGCTCGAGGCCCTCAAGCGAGCCGGCCCTCTCACCGGTTCCGTTCCGATGGGTGCCGAGTTTTTGAAGCGACGCGCGCTTGTCGCCGAGCATTCCGCGCTGCTGCAACGGCAGATGAGCTACCAATCGATGGAGGATGCCGAAGTGCCGGAGCTCTGTTCCGAGCTGCGCTCGGCGCTTTTTCCGCATCAACGAGTCGCAGTGCGTTGGCTGCTGGATTCGCCATACGGAATGCTTGGAGACGACATGGGGCTCGGTAAGACGTTGAGCGTGTTGGCAACGTATCAAACGCTTCGGGAACGAGGTGAGGTCGATACGCTGTTGGTCGTTTGTCCAAATTCGCTTACGCGCAACTGGCAGCGAGAAGCCGAGCGGTGGATTCCCGATTTGAAGCTTGCGGTCATGCCGGAGACTCGAGCAGCAAGGATCAAGCTGCTCAAAAAGCTCGCGCGCTATACTGCAGACTGGGTGGGGGGGCTGGTGGTGAACTACGAATCGTTTCGCCTCAGCTATGTCCTGGAGGCGCTGCTGCCGTTGGTGTCGGAACGTCGAACGTTGCTCGTTGTCGACGAGTCTCAACGAACGAAGAATCCCAAATCGAAAACGTTCGCGGCGCTCGCCGAGCTTGCGCCTCTCTGCCCCAGGCGCGTGCTACTGAGCGGCACGCCGACCCCGAAGGATATCTCGGACATTTGGTCTCAAGTCGTTTTGCTCGATCAAGGAGAGCGACTAGGTACGAACTATTACGAGTGGCTCGGCACGGTGGCGGAGCTGGGCAATCGGTGGAGCGAATTTGCGATCGTCAAATACAAACAAGAGGCCGTGGAAAACACCGTTCGCCGTGTGCAGGAGCTGCTGCTTAGACGCCGCAAGGAAGAGGTGTTGGATCTGCCGGAGAAGGTATTCAGCATTCGCGATGTCCCGTTGAGCGGCACACAGAAGAGCCGCTACGAAGAAATCCGCAAGGACCTCCTGCTCCAAGTGACTGCGACCAACGGAGAGACCTACTACCGAGAAATAGATAACATCTTGGAAGCCTTTCTTCGCGCGGTGCAGGCAGCTTCCAATCCCCGGCTGATTGATCCGGCGTGGGAAGGCGAGCCGGCAAAGTTCGTGGAGCTGGACGAGATAGTGCGTGAGCTTGTAGGCGAGCAGGAGCGAAAGCTCGTTATCTGGACCAACTTCCGGATCAACGTCGCGGAATTGGTCGAGCGGTACGCTGAATTCGACGCCCAGCCGTTTACCGGTGACCAGTCGAGAGCCGAGCGAGCGGCTCTCGTGGAATGTTTTCAGCAGGAGCCCAAACGGGCGAAGGTGCTTATCGCGATTCCCGCAGCCGGCGGGGTCGGCATTACGCTGACTGCGGCACAGACTGCCGTGTATCTCGATAAAACCTGGAACGGCGAGCACTGGATGCAGTCGGTGGATCGGCTGCATCGCATAGGCCAACGCGGCACGGTGCATGTACTCTCGCTCCATGCATGTCGCGTCGACGATCTTATTTCGGCGAACCTGCGACGCAAGGAGGCTGAGCAGGCCCGCTTGCTCGGTGACGTGAGCGGAAGCACCGGTGAAGCAGTGCTTCCGACGAGATCAGAACTTCTTCAGGCGTTACGCAGCATAGGCTCAGACGCCGGTCAAGCGTGAACAACATCCGGACCGTTGTCAGGGCGCGACGTAGAGCATCATCCGTTGCCCTCGCGGATGTCCCCAGTCACCGATGTAGGTGGGTTGCCAACCGTATTTCGAGCCGAAAGCACTCATGTCTGCGGCAGCGTAGTAGAAGCTCATGTGGTCGTGGGATTCTTCGGGGTTCGCCGCGACAGTGTCAGCTTCGAAAAACGTAGCGTAGAACCGGCAGCCTGGTTTTGCGATGTGGCGTAAATTGCGCAGGCACAGCTCGATGTGTTCCTGCTTGAGATGGGTAAACAGCGACTGTGCGAGTGCATACTCCGGTCGCTTCGAAAAGTGGCGGAAGGCAAATGCGTCGGAAATGACGAATTCCGGTTTCTTCTCCAGCGCTCGTTGTTCTCCGAGTTCGTAGACCAGGCCGGCCTGCACGAGCTCTTCTTCCTTTTCCAGCCCGAGGTAGTTGCCGGTATTGAGATACGGGATGAAATGAACTCCTCCCCGGAGACTGCCGCACGCGATATCCAGGAAGACATGCTCCGGTCGTAATCCCTGGGAGACAAGATACTGAAACTGCAGGGGACCGATTTCATCCCATTTGCCGCCGACGTATTCTCGATGTTGGCCTTCTGCCACCTTTCCGTGGGTCAGAGGCGGTTTGCTGTCGCTCATAGGTGCTCCAAATCCAACGATGCATCCCCCTTGCCGTCGGTCAGCTGTGGCAGCGGCAGATGACGAATGTCTCTGGGGAGTTAGCGTCCTTTCTCCTGTGGAGTCGGCGCCATAACAAAGCTCCCAACGCGTCTACCAAGAGACTCACGACACTAGCTCGTCGTCAAGCGCATAACGTTGGAAGAACGATACAAAGTGCTTTTCAGGTCGCAAATGAATCGTCGAACCTTCGCTCGATGGGACGTCGCTGCTATCAGCCGCATCGGTACGGCAATCTTCGTAGTAGCAAGTCTTGTGCCGTTCGCGCACGCCGATGAGCTCTGCCGTCCCGGCTATCACTACGTCGAGGACATCCATGGTCACGGGTGCCGTCGCTACACCTTGGGGGACGAGTTTGTCCCCGACGGTCTGTGGAAGACTTTCTATGACGCGTCGGGCGGCGACGGCGGTCTGTTTACGGAAGGGCGCTGGCTCGATGGGAAACGCGAAGGCCTCTGGAAGACCTACTTCCCAGGGGGGCAGCGAAAGGAGGAGGCCACCTATCGTGGTGGTCGAAAAGACGGTCCCTGGAAGGTATGGAGCCGGAGGGGAAAACTGCTTGCTGAAGGTGCCTACAAGGCGGGACTTCGCTTCGGCCCTTGGCGGGAATGGCATGCAAACGGGAAGCCGAAGAGTGAGGCCACGTACGCAAGCGCCGGAAAACTGAGCGGCGTAAGTAAGGATTGGCACGAAAACGGCGTGCTCGCCGCCGAAACCCATTGGCGAAACGGAGTACAGGAAGGTACTGCAACTACCTACAGTCCCGCAGCGGTGCAGCTTTCGGTCGCGGAGTATGCTCAAGGAGAGAAAAACGGCGTGGAGCGGCAGTGGCATGCTCCGGGTGAGCTGAAGGAGGAGGTGCACTATCGTGCCGGGAAGCGGGAAGGGAAGCGAACGGTCTGGTATCGCGACGGGGTGCCGAAGTTCGAAGGCACTTACAGAGACGGCAGACTTGAAGGGGAGGCAAAGTTCTGGGACCTCGCCGGAGAGTTGCGTTACATCCTGTTATACCGTGGGGGCATCATGGCTCAGATTCTCGACGGAGAGCTACACTACCGACAGGATGCATTTCAAAACCGTCTGATAACGGTAGCCCCATAGCAGAGTGCTGAAAGAGACCCTCTATGGGCTTTTTCAGGTCGTGGTCCATCGCCCTGATAGCCCCCCGGGGCGGTGTCGGTGGCGTTTCGGTATTGCGATGGACATGCAACAGGCGCCTTGTTTATAATCGCGCGATGAAAGACGATATCGCTCGTATGGGCGACACCCAACGTGAGGTCGTCGTTGCCCTTGAAAGCCTCGGTCTCACCCACGCCGAAATTGCGGTGTACCAGGCGTCGCTCGCTCTCGGTCCCCGTCCGGCTAGCGTCATCGCCGAACGGGCCGGGCTGAAACGCAGCCATACCTACAACATTCTTTCTTCATTGCAGAAGAAGGGGATTGTCCAAGAGATCATCAAGAACAGCGTGCGTCATTTCAGCTGCTGTCAGCCCACCGCCCTCGTCGGGATGATCAACAATCAGCTCGAAGATTTGACCGTGAAAAAGAAGAAGCTCGAGCGGGTTGTCCCCCTGCTGGAGAATCTTCGTGGTCCCCTCTCGAAAAAGCCGAAAGTTCGCTTCTACCAAGGCCAGCAGGGGATTCAGGAAATATGGGAAGAAATTCTGCGAACGCCAAACGAGGCGATGTATTCGATTGTCGATCTGGAGTTCAGTTGGAGTCGGGACGAGGAAATGCGTCATTGGCTGAAGAGTTTCATTCAGCGGCGTGAAGACAAGAATATCTGGTGGTATGCGATCGCCGTCCGGTCGCCGACTTGCGATCGGGAGCTTGCCAAGCGGAGTGCCCGCAGACGCCACGTCAAGGTAATCGAGGGACTTCGTCTTCCTGCAGAAATTACCGTGTTCGGTACGAAAGCGGCTTTGACCTCCACCAAAGAGGAAATGGTGGGCGTCGTGATCGAGAATGAGCCGATAGTCGATACGCTTCGAGCGATTCACCAATATCTTTGGCATTCGTTGCCCGATTACGAAATAACGGACGCTGCGGAATCGCTCGCCTCATCCCCCCCCGCAGAATAGCAATCCTTCGACCGTCTTTATTGCTGACGAAGGCTTCGCCTTCGAGACGAACGCCTAAATCGGCGTTCGAGCGAGCTACGCTCCTCGGGGTAGGCCAAAAACTATCGCTTTTCGACATACCCAATTCGTGGTGTTGAAGATTTCGTTGGCGGGGAGAGCGTTCCTTCGCTTATACTTCGTGTAGGTGAAAGTAGCGGGGGAGGACTTCGATGAAGACATTCACGCTCACCCAAGCGGAAGCCGTGCTTCCAATCTTGCGTCGAGAGATGGCCACCTTACAGCCGGTGTATCGCAATCTCCGAAAGCGGTATGCGGAGCTCGCACGCTCCAGAGGCATCTCACTCGAAGATCCCAAATTACGCGATGTTTGCCTGGAGGATGCCGGGATCCGAGCATTGTTTCTCCAGGTCGAGGAGAGTCTCTGTTTGTTCCAGGCGCTCGGCGTAGAATGCAAAGGCATCGAGCAAGGTATCTTCGACTTTCCCTGTCTCCTCGAGGATCGAATGGTGTTTCTTTGCTGGCAAGCAGATGAGGACGCCATTGCTCATTGGCACGAGCTAGACACAGACTACGACGCGCGCAAGCCGCTGTTTGAAGCATGTCGGCTGGGTAGTCCGTTGGAGAGTCGATTGCCGAACTAGCGGTTCTTGCGGGCTACTGCCTTGAGTCCTGTTTGGTCCGGGCCGTGCAAGGTAATAGCGGTTCGTTGCCGTCGATACTCTCCAAGCCGACCGCACCCGCCGCGACAAGGTCCACTGACCGAGCTGCCATGAGCTAAGCGGCCTTGGGGTTAGCCTTTGGCAACGCGGCGCTCGGCGCTTGCTCCGTTCGCATACTCCGAATGAGCTTGGCTTTTGCGACGCGACGGATAATAGCGGTCGCAGAAGATTTCCGCGGCACGTGCGGCCCCCCGCTTGAGGGTTTCGATGATCGGCTGCTGGGCCTGTTTCAGTGCCGCGCGATTTTCCCAGCCCCGTGTGACCGTCTGTGCGAGGCGCTCTGGAGTGACTTCGGCTAGCTCGAGACAGTAGTCGCTGCATTCGAGCAGGCGGAGGTAGCTACGTACTTTAGGAGCGTAGTTCAGTCCGAGGATTGGCGCTCCTACCGCCGATGCCAGAATTAGCGAGTGAAACCGCATACCCACGAACAGCTCACAGCGGCGCATTACGGCTTGTATGTCATGGCTCAAGTAGTCGCTGTTGTTAACCACTTTGCCGTTCGTCTTTCGCGCGAGTTCCTCGCAGACCGCTTCGTCCATTGGATGAGTCGAGAAAACCACGACTTGAAATTCGTTGTTTGTCGCCGCTTTCGCTTGATTGAGGCCCTTCGCGATAGTGTCGACGAATCGTTCACGCTCGCTGACGCGGCTGTCCTTGTCCAGCCAGGTATCGATGTAACTGGTAACATTGACCCCTAGCATCGGCTTGGCGAGATCGATGCCAAGCTTTGCGGCAATCGCGACAGCACGATCATCGCCGGAGACGGGATTGATGAAGGCCGAATCTCCGGTGAGCTCGATGGGGCCGGTTACGCCGACAGCTCGAGCAAGCGCGATACTGTCTTTCTCGCGCATCAGCACCAAGTCGCAGCCGCCGACGACCCACTTGGCGAAGAGCTTGCTGAAGAAGCCCGGAAACGGACCGATGCCTGTGTTGTAGCAGACCATCTTGCAGCCGCAGAACTTGGCCCAAGGCATCAAGAAGATCAGGGTGATTAGGTAATTGAACGCAGGATTGAAGAGCTTGATACCGAAGATAATGCCGTCACAGATTAAAGCGGCGTCGCTTTTCGCCATGGCGCGAAAAGTTGGAATGCCCAGCAGTCGAATACTACCGGTCCACGGCATCACATCAATCGATTTGACGTTGTACTGCTTGCCGTAATGTTGCTCGACCCACTTGGGCTTCACCGAGGGACAATAGAACTCGGCATCCGGAAGGTGCTTTGTCAGATCTTCCAGGATACTGGAGAGAATCGCTGCATCACCAAGGTTGCGACCGGAGTTATTCCCCAGGAGGGTAATTCTAGGATGACTGCCTTTCACGTGTGTTCGATTCCTTATGTTGGGAAAACCACCGAGTTCTGTACGTCGCTCTGTCTCCGACCTAGACGCCGGGACCGCGAGAGTATGCCATTCCCGCGGTTTCCGGCAAGTATATCAATCGTGATTGAGACTCGCGGGACGGAGCGATGCGGACAGCGCAATTGGTGTAAAAACTGCTGTCCCTCTGGGGGTATACCGGTGGATCGGGGTCAACAGGTTCCTCGGCATACGGCCCTTGTCGTCCTAACGCTTTTCTAACAAATTCCCTAGTAGTAGTGCCTACTTGGCTTGTTTCTGGTAGAACTGCAGCCGATAGATTCGGCAGTTTTGAAGGAAGCCAAGGCGATGCAACAATCAGCGGTAGCAATGAAGCATGTCGGAAGGTCGGCGGTCCGGGAAAAGGTGTTAGTCATCGAAGACGAGGCCGATATCCTCGAACTGATGCGGTACAACCTCCAAAAGGAGGGGTATGAAGTAATCGGCGTCAATTCCGGAGAAGAGGGGTTGAGGGTGGCTCAGCGCGAACGGCCGGACCTTGTCGTGCTTGATCTGATGCTTCCCGGAATGGATGGACTGGAAGTTTGCCAGATTCTGAAGAGCGGGGCCGGGACTCAGAAAACGCCAATCATCATGATCTCCGCGAAGGGAGAAGAGTCGGACATTATTTCCGGTCTCGAGCTCGGTGCAGACGACTATATTACCAAGCCGTTCAGTCCCAAGATTCTGATTGCCCGCACCAAAGCCGTCCTTCGTCGTCTGGAAGAGGCGCCGACCGATGACCGGAGCACGGTCTCCGTGCACGAGCTGAATATCGATCCGGGCCGCTTCCAAGTCCTGCTTGCCGGTCGGGAAATACAATTGACCCTGACCGAGTTCCGCATACTCCACTTCCTGGCGCGCCACCCCGGTTGGGTGTTTACCCGCTACCAAATAGTTGACGCCGTCAAAGGCGAAGACTACGCAGTGACAGACCGCGCTGTAGATGTCCAGATCGTCGGGCTAAGAAAGAAATTGGGCGAGTTCGGCACCTACATCGAAACGGTTCGCGGGGTTGGCTACCGGTTCAAGGAATAGCATTGTCGGCAAGCGATCCGGGGTGCTGCGCTTGGCGTGAAGTGCTGTCACGTACTTGCCTGCCATTGTGAGGAATGCGGCGGCTTGCCGCTGCATGACGTACAATCTTGTTTGGCCCGTCAGGACTGAAAATCGCTCCGCAAAACTTCGTCCGTGCAAGGGGATGGTGATGCCAAACTTTATCCTAGCCTCCATATACCTTGGCGCTGCAGGGCCGCGTCGGCAGTCCAGTCGATCAATTTGGACCTACTTTTCCTTCTACGTCGCCGTCACGCTACTTTCGCTTATCGCGTTTACGAGTTACGCGACGAAGGCGTTTCGGAGCTTTTTCCGTTCCCATGTGAGTGCATCGCTTGAGCGGTCGGCTGAGGCGGTCGCCGAGAGAATAGAAGCTCGAAACCTGGACAAAT
>JAGRAW010000539.1 GCA_020434415.1 Bdellovibrionales bacterium | reverse complement strand
AGAAGCAGTTTGAGCAACGGCGGGGTCGGCGCTTACCAGGTGGGGGAAGAACACCAAGGCCCCGTGGAACACCAAGGCCCCGTGGAACAACAAGGCCCCGCGGGACAACAAGGCGCAGTGGAACAACAGAGCACGGCGAAAGGCCATGGACGGAATGCTTCGACAAACTGTTGGAGAAAGAGAAACAAGCCGGCAAGACCCGGTTGAGGATCTTGCCGGCAGGCAGTGGGCAGGAGCGCTAGCGCCCTGCGGGATGCCTACAACGCGAACGCGGAATCGATCGCGAAGTCGATACCGAAGACGAAGTCGTTATCGGTTCTTTCGATGCCGTTCAGTGCATCGTCAGTTCCGAAATTGTACTGCAAGATCGGCGTTACCCGGATATTGCCGAGAAACATCGTCGAACGAACACCGACGTTGACGTGCTTCAGCCCGCTCTTGTCGTTGTACACCTCGTCTGCACTTGTTGCGAATCCGAACAAGGCATAGGGAGTGAGGTTAAAGCCTTCACCGAAGAAGTCTCCCAGCATTTCCTCGTCCAAGTTCTCACTGAACTGCAGCGCGTAGTACTGATACTCGAACCGACGATAGTCGTGGTAAACGGTCAGCGATGGCTGTCCGAGCACATCCAACGCGATACCGCCATAGAACTCAGCAGTGTCCGGTGCTGCGGGGCCGACATCGATTTCCTGTCCACCGAGGATAATATCGGTCGTGCCTTCATGGGGGTCCGTATACCAAATGTGACCCACGGAGAATGTAGCGATGCCTAGAGTGAGGTCGTAATTCACTGCGGGATCGACTTCGACGAATTTGTTGGCACGTTCTCCACGGAACAAGTCTCCGTTGGCATCGAATGCGCTAACCCCTTCTTGGTCATCCGCGAGAGGCACATGTGACCATACACTTGCGCCGATCACTCCGTAATCGCCTCCGCCAAGCGCGTAGTTGAGACTGATCGAGGGCTGGAACGATGCATCAGAATATAGCTCGATGCCGCGATAGTAATACTTGTTGTAGAAAGGCATGCTCAGCGTCAGCCAAAGATTCTCCGCTTCCTGGTTGAGATCGTAAACGGCATCAGGAGTTTTGTTCTCCTGCGCGGAAGCGGGTTCCAGCCCGCCGAGTCCGGCTGCCATGTAGCAGGTGGCCAGACCAAGAGTGAGTCGCTTAACGCTACGTTTCATCTGAGATTCTCCCTATATTCCGGAACGTGTTGTTCTTCGTAACGCGCTCTCTGCTGGTAGCCCATTTGCCAGCCGGAGAAGCGCGCAGCAGCCCTGGTGCAAAACACCGAGCACTGCCCAAGAGCTGTCCTCGCAGAGCGCAGTAACAATACAGCGCAGTAACAATACAGCGCAGTAACAATACAGCGCAGTAACACTACAGTGCAGTAACACTACGGTATTGCCTGCGCGGCGGGAGTCAGTCCGAAAACGAACTGTTCCACCACTCTGCCAGGGGCGTTCAAAGACGAACTGTAAGTAATTCGCCAATCGTTCGTAACACCGCTACAGCTCAATTGGGTCGAACGTAGCGGAAGGCTGACGGCCCGGCAACGGAAACCCTGTTGGACCTCGGGAATAAGTGAATCGCCCGCCCGTAATTAACCATCGGTAAATACATCGGATTTCTATTGCCGTCGAAATCTTCGGAAAGGAAGGTTTTCGGCGTGGGATTGCCGATTGTTTTGATGCATACTGGCGAGGTTGCTGAAGCAACCGAACACTCGCATGAAACCAGATCCGCTCATAGGCGCCGTTATCGACGGCAAATACACCATCTCGGAGCTCATTGGGAGCGGAGGTATGGGGGCGGTGTACCGTGCTCAGCACAACTACATGGAGCGCACCGTCGCCATAAAAGTGCTGAGTCTGCGAGATTTGGACGGGACTGCGGAAGAATACCTTCGTCGCTTCAAGCATGAAGCACAGACGGCATCGCAGATTCGCCACCCCAGCGCGATTGCAATTTACGACTACGGGATTGCGGAAATTGGGGGAACCGGGGATCGTCCGTATCTGGTGATGGAATATGTCGAGGGTGTCACCCTCAAGAGCTTGATCCGCGAAGGGACAATCCATCCGAACCGGCTTGTGCCTCTGATGTTGCAGGTGTGCGGCGCACTTGAAGAAGCGCATCGGCTCGGCATCGTGCATCGCGATTTGAAGCCGGACAACATCATGATCTCACCGCGCGGCGATACGGAGCGTGCGCATGTACTTGACTTCGGAATCGCGAAGGTCGTCACTGGGCATGACTCCGTCGACGCCGGAATGACGAAGACCGGTAGCGTAATTGGAACTCCGCGCTACATGTCCCCCGAACAGATTCTGAGCAAGCCGGTCGACCAACGAGCTGACATCTATGCGCTCGGACTGGTGATCTACGAGTCACTGACCGGTGACGTTCCGTTTACCTCTCCGTCGATTATGGAGCTCGCGATCAAGCACGTCAGCGA
>JAGRAW010000538.1 GCA_020434415.1 Bdellovibrionales bacterium | reverse complement strand
AGCGGGGCGAGGAGGCGGCTCAGACTATTGCTCGGCTGTTACGTGAGGCCTTTCTTGGGGTTCCGACTGCGAATACTGCGGGCGCACGCTACGCGGCGGACATGCTTCAGCATCTTACGAAGGAGCAGCGCCGACGACTGCTGGGGCGTCTCCAGCAAACGCACCCGGAGACCTACCAGCGCATACGCTCAGCAGTCTGAGACGCATCGATTGGCGTTACATCCCCGCTTTACGAGTAAGCGTTGCTAAACGAAGGCGGCGTTCCGCACGGTCGACGGTGCGCCAAATCACCCGCTGCGCATCGCTACCCAACTCGCGCACGGAAACTACCGACCCTCCGCAGGCGGAGACTGCCACCAATGAACATGAAACAGCCTGAACACGTCCGGCCTGCGCAATGGCGTCTCGAACCTCGAAAGCCACACCCTCTTGCGACTTCACAAAGCGGCGCAGTCGATAATCCACCAGCATCTGCATATACGACTGGAGGCATTGCAGGTCGTTTTCCGGCCCATATCGCGGCACAAGAATCATTCGAGTAGTCCTGCTTGTATTGTATGCACGTTTAACGGGCCTGGCCGTTCTACCAGCCAATGTTCCGCTTGATTTTTCTCCAGCACGGGAATTTGAACCTTAAGCACACCACCAGAAAGTTCGAGCATCACTTGGCCCCCATCTACGTTGCTGTGCGGTAACTCAATCCGCCGAGTAAAGGAGTGGCCGTATCGCTCGACCCGAAAATACCCACTGGCACTGGCTTGCCACTCTAGAGAACGGCGACCAGTTACCAGCAAATACTTTCCGCTTACCGTGACGGACAGGTCCCGCGCCTGAACTCCAGGGACGTCTACGAAGACGGTAATCGTGTACGCGTCAGCCTTCACATCAGCAGCCACCGACCACTGGGAAACCTCCTCTCCCGCTCCACCGCGGTCCGCCAAAAGGCCGGCAAAATATCCGTCGTGAACCCGAAGTGCGGTCGAATGACCGAAGCGATCTCTCCTCATCGGTAGTCTCCCCCGCTACTTCCGGCCAGCCCGATGCCGAAGCCGGCCTTCACTCCTCGCTTCCGCCGACCGACGCGGCGCCGTAGGCTCAAGTCCAGCTTCTTTAGCGCGACGTAGAAGGCTTTACGTAAATTCTCACCTCGGCTCTTTACGATGATCGGGGCAGTAGCCTGAAGGTCGACTCGAATAAGACATTCCTTGTCGGCACCTCCCTTGGGACCGTTCGAGTCCTTGAACGAAACTCGAACGCTTGTCGGCGTGAGCGCAAGCGCGAGGAGCCGCTTCTTTACGCTCTGGTGAATGATCCTTCGAAGTCGAAACTGTAGCGGCTCAGCCTGAGTTGCTATATGTACTGTCATGACAAAACCTCCCATTGTGAACGACTGATTGACGTCCTTCTAGAGTGAAGAAACTGTCAGAACAAAACAAATAGATAAGCCGCAATACATCGATAGAAGTTGTCTATACGCACCGAACACGGGGCACCATCCCGCTTCTATAGACGAAACCTGTATATGTTCGCGCAAATTTCTATTTGCTCTATATACGAACGCGTACTATCCTTAATTAGCTCTTGTAAGGCATCCGCCGATGGAATGGCTGAACTACCAACATCTTTATTACTTCTGGATGACTGCTCGCGAAGGAACCGTGGTCGCTGCAGCCGAGCGACTGCGGCTCGCCCAACCCACGATATCAGCACAACTCAGAGCACTTGAAGTCTCGTTGGAGCAAAAGCTGTTTGAGCGAGTTGGCCGATACCTGAAGCTAACTGAAGCCGGCGAGGTGGTGTTCAGTTATGCGGACGAAATCTTTTCGCTCGGCACTGAAATGCTGAATGTGATAAAGGAGCGTACCACCGAAACCACCATAAAACTTCAGGTTGGTATCGCCGATATACTACCCAAGTTGATTGTTTCGTCGCTGCTGCGCCCCGCGATAGAACTGCCGGAACGCATAAAGATCGTCGCTTACGATGGGAAGCCGAACGAGTTGTTAGCAAAACTGTCAATTCATGGGCTCGACCTTGTGCTCACCGATACCCCCATCAGCCCGGAAGTGCATGTCCGAGCTTATAATCATCTCCTGGGGGAATCTGAGATTGCGCTCTACGCCGCGCCTGAGCTTGCCAAAAAGTATCGCCGTTCCTTCCCGACCTCTCTGCAAGGCGCACCGATGCTATTGCCGACCAAGACAACAACCCTGCGCCGGTCACTCGATCAGTGGTTCGACGCTAACGCAATCGCTCCCGACATTGTCGGTGAATACGAGGACAGTGCCCTCTTGAAAATTTTCGCCCATCAGGGATGCGGTATAGTGCCGCTCCCGGTCGTGATTGAAAAGGAAGCGCGGCGACAATACGCCATCACCCGCGTCGGCACGCTCAGCGAGGTCAGGGAACGATTCTACGCAATATCACTTGAGCGGAAGATTCAGCATCCCGGTGTGCGTGCCATTACTTCGAGCG
>JAGRAW010000537.1 GCA_020434415.1 Bdellovibrionales bacterium | reverse complement strand
TTCGTTCTGATGGAAGGCATCGCGACGCCCGAAGAGATTGATGCTGCGATGAAGCTCGGCACCAATCAGCCGATGGGGCCGCTCCAACTTGCCGATTTCGTCGGACTCGACACCTGCCTGGCAATTTGTGAAATCTTCCACCGGGAGCTGGGTGAGGACAAGTATCGTCCCTGCCCACTGTTGGTGAAATACGTTGAGGCCGGCTGGGTGGGCAAGAAGGTTGGTCGGGGCGTCTATGAATACGGCTCCTCCTCGTAAACGCGTTTGAAGAAAAGCAGTTCAATCGTTTGGGTAGGAGGGATGCACCAAGCAGCGTGGGCGGCTTGAATGCCAACCGCGGTTCTTTTGCGATAATCCCTCGCCTTCATTGGGGATTTTTGCTTATTAGCCAAGGCACCGAATGCCTATACGCGGTAATAACAGCAGAAGAGGAACTCTGACGAACTTCTGTCCAGCGCGATGCCGGCAGAGGCCGTGGTTGCACCGACTATCTGTCCCGTAGCGTAAGGCCATCGCGTGGGAACTGTCGCGCAAGGGTAAAGACGTTGGCTGGAGTCTGCCGGTCGCTCGGCAGGGACGTTTCGCAAAGTTGCGATGATCATCTTCAAACTCATTTTTGCCCTAGGCGGCTTACATTTCGCTCGATTTATCGGGGAGAATCCGATCGGCGGGCTATTGGTGGGAGTGGTCATCGGCCATTCGCTTGACCTGATTGCCAGCTACAAGATTGCCAAGCTACGGGCGCAGCGATTGTATCAGCGTCGGGCAAAAGCCGCCTTCAACGAGCATTTTCTCTCTAGCCTCTTTCATATGCTCGGGAGCGTCTGCGGCTGCGATGGTGCCGTTGCGAAAGAAGAAGTGGCGGAAGTTGAGGCAATTATAAAGGAAACGCTGAAGCTCTCGGCTCGTGATCGTCGGGCGGCGATTCAGCACTTCAAATCTGCCCGCACCGCCAAAGTGACGTTTCAGGCGAGTGCGGTGAAGTTCTTCGAGCTCTATCAGCATCATCCCCAAGTCTTGGAAGGCACGGTGCAACTGCTGATGCGAGTCGCTGCGGCGGACGGGAGGCTAAACGAGGAAGAGCTGCGTCTAGTGCGAGCTGCGGCAACGGTGTTTGGCCTGGATGAACGACGATTTGAACAGCTCAAGAGCACGAATCTGGACGTGCACGGTACCGTCTCGGAGCTTGAAAAATCGTATGCGGTGTTGGGGTGCGAGCGTGAGGCAACGGAGGCGGAAATCAAAAAGTCATATCGCAAATTAGTTTCTACCTATCACCCGGATAAGATCGTTTCGAAGGAACTGCCGGAGGAGTTTCTTCAGTTTGCAACCCAGAAAATGAAGGATATACAGGCGGCCTATGAAGTGGTGAAGGCAGAGCGAGGCTTCAGTTGATTTGCGAACAACTGTTCTGATCGCTGAATGAGTGCACAACGACTGCAAATGGATGACGAGCAGCACGACAACCCGTACCAGCAAGGGCCGTCTGAGGAGGTCGACCGACAGGCATGCCCGTCCACGAGCGGGGTTTGCGGTGCTGAAGAGCCGCTAATCGAAAATGAGCCGTATCTCGGGCCGGCGTGGGCGGTAGTGATGTTGGTGCTGTATCTGCTCAAAGAAGCGTTTCCAGCGGAGCAATATTCCTTGCTGTGGTGGTTCCAGGTCTACATCATCGTCTTGGTCATCGCGATTACCATCTTCACGCTCGTCAAACGGCACCAGTTCTACCGTTCAGAAAAGAAGCGCCGACAGCGTGTTACAAGCGCATAACGTACTAGGGTACGGGAACGTGAGAACTCTTGTCCCCGATGTGGCGGGTCGTAGGAACTAGTAATTTCGCCTACGGCGGTAAGAGCCAGGGATCCTGCGGGCGTGCAGCATCGGGAATTTTTCGATGGGATATCGGCACCTTAGGGCCTCTACCGTCGCGACGAATGGGTTCTGAAGTTTTCGTTCCAGGTTACCGAGACATAATGAGTGGTTTGGGGTAAACCGCCAATTAATCAAGAGACTTAGGAGCACGACCTTCGCGTACTGACTGAAGCATGCGGCACACTTCTTTACAGCGCTACACCGTACGCGGGCTGCTTCCCTGCTGCGCCCTCTTGGTTTCGCTGTGCCTTGGGTTCCTCGAGGAGCCTTCCATCGCACAAGAATACGATTTCAATACGCCTAAACATGACGCCGAAAACATTAGTGATGTTGTTGGTGAGCGTTTGAACAACATCGTCCGTGATCGAATCAAGCACGGTTACGATGCGCTGGAAACGGAGGGACCTACCGTCGGTCCGAAAGCAGGTGAGGTCGTCGACCGGGACGGCCGCTCTCGCGAGACCTTCACGCTCCCGAGCGGGGAAGTGCTGGAGGAGATGCCAAAACGTCATCCTTTGCTGGCTGCTGTGAATGACGGTCGCCACCGGCCGAGCGATCAAAACGGGATAGAAAGGACGTCAAAGGAGGACTATACCGATAAGGAT
>JAGRAW010000536.1 GCA_020434415.1 Bdellovibrionales bacterium | reverse complement strand
AGCCCCTCCGTGCTCCTGGCGAAACATTCGCTTGCCACGCTGAAGCCTATCCCACCGACGGCTCAGACGCGCACTGCTGCCACCGACAACGTGCACCGCGAACGGTTGATCGACACGCCCGACGTCAGCGGCGTGTGGGAGTGGCGAATGACAGGCAACGCCAATGCTCCTGACGGATATCTATTTATTGCGAAGACCAGTAACGGCTTGATTAAAGGCCACGCCCTCTCCGAACTGGCGTTATCCGACGGCTCCACACCGGCTCGCTCGGTTGCCAAGTTCTTCTCGTTCACCGGCGAAATTCAGTTGACCGCTGAGCGACAGGTGCTCCTTACCTTTTCGATACCGGTGGGGGGTGGCGCTCAAGCGAAAAGCACCGCGATCCTCTCCTCAGACGGCATGAGCTTGCTGCAAGGCCAAACTACAGCCGAACGACCTGCCGGGACCTCGGTGCGAACCCTCACCTACCAATGGAGCGCATCGCGTTCACGACGCGCCTTTCGACCGTAGGTTGAACGCCGAAAGCAGCTTACTCCGCCTTTTGCACCACAATAGCGGAAACTTTCGACCTATCGACGACGTCGATGAACGAGATATCCAGACGTCCGTCGTTTACAACTGCCTGATACGTTTTCGCAACGGGAGCGAAAGCCACCTGCTGCGTCAGGATGTCAAAGCCTTCAATCACGGTTGCGCCTTCGATTTTGACATCAAAGATTCGCCGATTGGTTCGATCCCAGAACAACTCCGCGAAGTGGAGCGTTACTTGGTATTCGCCGTTTTGAACCGGCAAAGAAAACTCGAAACCGCCCTCGAAACCGAAGTATTCTGATTGGTAGAGAGGATCATCGCCGGTCTGGAGGATTGGATCGGTATAAGTCTCTTTTCTCCCTCCGGTGAACTCCGAAGCGCCGGCCGACCAGGTCAACCCGTTTTGAGCCAAATAGCTGCTACCGCCCGCGTTACCCCGGTAGACATCGACTAGCGGAGTTATCGCAAGTCCTAGGCCCTTCAGGGCGACAGTCGGCAGCGGCCGCTCTGCGTCGGATACCAGTTTTATCTCTGCCGTTTTTGTACCCACGCTATTTGGATGGTGCACGAAGGGAAGGAGCGCAACCTCTCCTACGTTTACGGTCAGCGGCGTCGGACTGCCGATATATTCGAATGACGAGGCGCCTGAACCGACGAGTTGGATGGCCGAGATGTGTAGCGCCTTGCCTCCACCGTCGCCAAGAACGCTGGTGTCGCCGAAGTTGGCTACCTTCAAATAGAGCGGAGCACTTTCACTGCCGCTCACGACACCACCGAAATCGATGAAAGTGGTCGATAGTTCGACAATTGCAGGAAATTCCTGGCCGCGATCTTCAACGATTTCGATAGCCGAAACTTTCGCGTTCTGTCGCGCGCCGACAAGCTCTAGATCCAGCTTGCCGTCGGTGACGGTAACGCGGAAGCGTTCTGACGTCGCACGGAAAGAATCCCCGGCATCCACGAATACGTTGAAGTCGTCGATAAACTGTTGCCCCTCTGCAAAGACATCGAACAATCGCTTATCAGGCTCGAGGGCGAAGAAGATCTCTGCAAAGTGAAGTGTGACCATGTAGGTGGCGCCTTCCGGCAGCACCGGAATCGAGTAGCCGAAGTCACCGTTCAGGCCATAGCGTTCCGTTTGAAAGAGGGCGTCGTCCTCCGTGCTGTCGATCTCGCCGGTAGCTTCGAAGATCTCACCGCCGACGAAGTAGTCTTCCGCCGCCCATGTATGGCCCTCGGTATCGACATAGGCTTCACCCCCGCCGTTCATTCGAAACGCGAAGAGCCCGTGACCGCTCAAGGGTACCGTTGCCGGGACACCTCCCGCGGAAGGGGTCACTGTGAGACTCGCAGTGAAATCGCCGCGGGTCGGAGGGGTGAAAGAGACGGTGATGTCTGTCGACCCTCCGACCGGTAGAGTCACCGGAAACGCAGGGCTGACGATGGAAAAGAGGCTCGCGTCAGCGCCGCTAATGTTCGCGGAGGCGAGAGTCACAGCGGTGCTGCCGGTATTCTTTACACGAACAATTTCAGTATCGGTTTCCGCACCAGCCTCGCCGCTTAGCGATAGAGATGAAGGCATTACGCTGACGCTACCGAACACTGTCCCGGAGGAGCTGGACGATGAACCACTGGAAGAAGAACCACTTGAGGATCCGCCGGAGCTGCTCTCCGAGGTGACGGTGGTGGGCACGTTCATAATGTAGCCGATACCGCCATCTTGGTGCGGGAAGACACGGATCAATTCTGTGCTCACGGTCGGGTCGGTCTTGATCAATCGCTGCTCGAGTAGGCCGATAGCATCGCTACCGACTAACTCATGAATCGGCAGGTCCACGCTTCCCCCTCGTAGGGTCATCGTCTCGAACGCCTGCGCGGAACCGCCGTCTGCGCCGAACACTGAGAGATCGAAGGAGACATTTTTAGTGTTGGCAGAGGAAACACCGACCGCACCT
>JAGRAW010000535.1 GCA_020434415.1 Bdellovibrionales bacterium | reverse complement strand
CGAGCTTGTCATCTGCGAGAGCCTGTTCGGCCCGGCCAACGCTGTCGCTGTCGTTCATTACATACTCAGAATGCTTCGGTGGTCCAAAAGACGGATCTACGCCTACCTCGGTGCGGCTATCGTGCTCGACTACCGATCCGGCAGGTTCAGCAGTGATAGGTGCGCCATAAAAGAGCAAAAAGGTCAACAAGTGGAGCTGAGAGCCGCGCTTCCTGTGAGTGGGCGGTGCTGCGCCCGCCATACATTTCGGCGCATTCGACCCGCACATGAGCGAAGTATCTTGTTTCGCCGGAGGCGGAACGAAACACTATATAGTATAAACTACAGCACGACGGTTAGCATCGGAACCGGAAGAAAAGCAGGATCAGTGGCTGGTGCAGCAGTACTTACTGAGTAGCGGGATTATTGAGTGGCGAACATGGAATGCAATTTCGCGCGTAACGGAAAGCCTGATCGCGGTATGACTTTGCCGAACCGCGGCCTCGTGATGCTAAGCTTTTGCTGCGTGATAATTTTTTTTGGGGCTTGGGGCGAGAAGGTAGTAGCCGACGACAGCCTGGAGGCGCCAATAAAGTCCGAGTTCCCCGGTCAGCTCTCCGTGACAGACCACCACCCGGGCGTGCCGTTGGAAGCACGCGAAAATGAAAGCGATGTGGTTCGAGCTGTCAGCCACAACGTGAGTATCAGTATCGGTGCAAACGCCGTTGTTCCGCGGCAGGTGCAGGTGGCGCCCGGTACCACCGTTGTCTGGGTAAACGACGCAGGCAGTCCCGTGGTGATCCGTTTCACGTCGGATGCGGTCTCGACTACCTGCAAGGCGCCACGTGGCTTTGCAATTGGTCCTGCCGGCATCTATGTTTCGGAGCGAATCTCCGGTGGCGAGGTGGCGAGCCTCTGCTTTCTGGAGCCGCAAGAATACGATTACGAGGTCGAGTATTTCGAGACGGACGCAGCAAATCCTTCCCAGGTGATTCGGGGGAGGGTGCTGGTCGGGGGGTAAGCAGGACTTTCGCTCGCGATTGGTCTGAGAATGTAAGAAAGGGAGCCCTTCGAAAGGGCAACAAATTAGCCTTTTTGTGGTAGAATGAGGGGTAGGTTTCAAGAAGCGGTTTTCATGCACGATCGGTCGAGTGTTTCAAGGTTTCTGCGATGCAGCCAGCGGGCGCGACGAACGCTGTGCCTGGGTACGCTTGCTTTGGTCCTTCAGAGCAGTGGCCGCGTCGAGTCGACTCTGGCAGATTCCTTGGTGCTTCCGACGGTGCTTCCGGCTGCGCCCGTAGGTATCGGAATTTCTTCATCATTCATGGACGCCAACAGCGTGGCGGCCGAAATGCTGCTGGGTCCCACCACCGCGCGTCCGGGCCCAATCGAGTGTCCGTTGCCTGTAAGAACGCTGACGTTAACTGATTTAGCTCTAGAGAGTGTCAATGGCGGAGCAGTTAGCGTTGGCGACGCTCAGAGTGTGGTCGTTTATTTTTGGTCGCGGCATTGTCGTGGCTGTATCGAAGCGTTTGACGAACTCCGAAGCCTGCAAGCGGAGCTGGAAGGTCAGGACACGAAGCTAATCACGGTCCATCTGTTCGAATCAGATCGCGGCAGAATTGCTCAACTGCAGCAGGACTTGGGGCTTCAGCTACCCGTCTACATCGTGCCCAAATCTGTTCGCGAACGATTCTCCATTCGAGTGCTGCCGACATCCCTGGTCTTTGACAGGGAGTTGGGACTAGTGGCGCGATTCGACGGCGATTTCGATGCTGATGCGCTTCGAGAGCAACTGCGGGGCGATGCAACGGTTGTGGCTCGCAAACCGGTTCCGGACTCACTGAATGCGGTTCTGAAGAGATAGCCGTCTACGCCGCACAGCGATGAGGTCTCCAAGACCGCACCCGCCACCGATTCTCTTGAGAAGGGACATCCCCACGTGGGGTTGTCGCTCGAGCCGAGCTTACTGAAATAACTTCATGATGCGGTCGATCAGGCCCGACGTATATTCATTTTCGTCGATCTGATCATTGAGTGCGCTAAACACCCAGCGCTTGTCTTCCTCGCCCGTTTTGACGGAGCCGAGGAGGCGTTTGGCTGGAGTTTCGGTCGAACCACCACCTAGACGCTGCTCGGCTTCGGGTGCTTGATGATTGATCAGCCGCCAGAACGCGTAGCGCCAACATGCGGAAACAAAGCAACAACTGCGAACGAAATAGCCGTTGCCGATATCGGAAACAACCCACATGTCGTAGTCACGCTCTTTCTCGAGCAGGAAGTAGCTGCTCAAAACTTCTGCCCACTGTCGCTTCGCGCGGTGCGCCGAAAGCTCGTCAGCGTATTTCCCAAGCAGGGTCACCCCGTCTGCATCGTAGATGAGGCCCGCTTTTTGTTTCGACATGTCGAGGTTCATACTCATTCTCTTTCGGCGACGGCGGCTCGAATCGTGATGATTTCCGAGCAATTATCTCTTAGTTCGGCCTTTGAACGTTTTTGCTTTAGAGCTTTGAAAAGTCCAA
>JAGRAW010000534.1 GCA_020434415.1 Bdellovibrionales bacterium | reverse complement strand
CAGAGCACTTGTGGCACTTTCAGCAACTTACACTAACGCAGTTATCTCACTGCAGCGACACGACTATTTAGCGTTCTCGCGGCAACCCCCCAGGGCGCCGCGTTCAGCGATCGTGGGTGTCCTCCGCTCGCCCTCCGCTCGCCTGCTGCTCGGTTTGCCCGCCTGCGTCAGGACTCAGAGCACTTGTGGCACTTTCAGCAACTTACACTAACGCAGCTATCTCACTGCAGCGACACGACTATTTGGCGTTGTCACAGCGAACCCTCAGGGCGCCGCATTCAGCAATCTTGGCTGTCCAGCGACTACTTCGAACATATAGAGACCTCCCTTTGAGAAACGAGCCATAACGTAGATGTCGACTATTTGCGGCTACCGAAAGGAAGTCGTGTGAAGAAAGAGGTGCAGTGGCACTTCCAATTATAATCAAGGTTAACTAATGAAACAGATAATTTGCTCTCTTCATGAAGAGTACAAAGGAGCGTGCGTCCGGCTCACGCTTGGCGCGCAGCGGTGGAGCACCGCACTTTTACTCCTGCTAGGCACGGTTTTGCTTGCGGGAGGGTTGGCTGAAATCAGTTTGGCACAGGGCGGCGGACCAACCGGTTCCTTCTCTGAAGCCGCTTACGAAGATGACCTTGTGCGAAACTCGGTTGGAAACATCTTCAAACTGATCGAGGGAGCCTTCGGTGCTCTTATCATGGTGGTCGCAGGCCTGGGTGCGATTGTAGCTGCCGCGATGGGTGCTTACCGTGCTGCTCTGGGAATGCTGGTCGTTGCCGTCGGAGCCTTTATCCTCCGCGCAATGGTATCACTGTTCTTCGGAGCGGATTACGTCGACTTCGAGGCGACCTAATCCCGACCGGCTTTACTTTGCAGGCCCCGATGGTTCGCCATCGGGGCCGAACGATCCCTAAAGACCGCTCCTCGCCGAATCCTCCCTCATCCCTCTGATTTACCCGTCAGATCGCAGAAACTCCTTTCTCTCTGTCAGTTCGGTGCAAGACGACTGCGTCGCACGTTCTATCTTCAGTCCTGACTTCTCGACCGAGTCCCCATGCAAATCACCTCGACCGGCGAAGATACGCTGTTCAGGTAACGGATATTGATTGAGGCCTCGAGGCCCGCCGGAGCCAAGGTTGGCATCCGGCGACCACGAAGCACAAACCGTGTTACGCTACCCCTCCGCCGCCTTGTGGTGCTTGCGGCTTTGGCGGGTGCGGAGTATGCGGACGCTCGAGATTGAGCTTACAGTTGGGATACGCCGCCTTGAAGCGGTCAATCGCTTCCCAACTCACCGTACCTCCTTCATCAGGTGACGTCAGCCCGAGATACCGAAGTGTCTCGATCTGACCGAGCTGCATCAACCCGTCATCAGTAAGTTTCGTGTCGTAAAGGTGTAGACGCGCAAGCTTCTTCTGACGCTTTAGCGCAGCCACACCGCTATCATCGAAATTGCTATACCCAAGATCCAACTCTTCGAGAGCGGGAAAACTCGGAAACGCAGACCAGTCCTCCACGCCCAAGGACTGAGCTCGCAGCCCGGAGATGCTTTCGGCACTCCCCAAGGCTTTCAGCTCTTCAGCGTTCCAGTGCTGGCCGCTGATGAAGAGGTCCTGCAGCTTTTCCAGCTTCTTCAGCACCGTCAACTGTGTGCGGTCGTAATTGCAACCGCCCAAGCTCAGAAGGCGC
Source organism: Bdellovibrionales bacterium (assembly GCA_020434415.1). Classification (GTDB taxonomy): domain Bacteria; phylum Bdellovibrionota_C; class UBA2361; order SZUA-149; family SZUA-149; genus JAGRAW01. The sequence continues at coordinate 832 of JAGRAW010000534.1, read as the reverse complement.
AGCTTCTGCACTTCCGTCAGCACATCAAGGTCTGCCAACCGATGATGCTCGCCGAAGTGGTAGACATGGAACTCGAAGATGGGAAAGTCCTTCTGTGTCGTCTGCAGCGAACGACGAAACAGCGCGATGTCTTGCTCCGTGCGCACGTCGGGGCTTAGAAATCGCGCATACAAGCCGCCGTAATGAAACTCTGCTATGCTCGTATACGGCTGGAAGCTCTTCGGCATCTCAACCGCCCCCTCGTCAGCTCGCCCCGGCGAAATTGCCAACATCAGAAAGCCAACTAACCAACACAACGTTTTCATCGCAATTCTCCTAACCAGAAGACTGCAGAGGCCTGGACTTGCCTGCGCGGCAATTAGAAATCCCTCGGCCCGCTGCTTCGCTCTTCTTCAGTCCTCACAGACTGTCGGAAGAGCGAAACAACGGCTCCGGGTGGACACGAAAAACCTCTGCAGTAACCTAGGCAATCAACATCCGCTCCAGAACGTTGAGCTGAAAAGCTCACCGGTTTGAAGCGGGCTCAGTTCTTAACCAACCCAGTTAGGGAGAGATCGCTTGGCGGGACTGATCCAACCGCCGGAATCAGGTATCTAACGCACACTGCTCCGAAAATCACAAATCGGACAGGGCCTACCGCGGACTCCTTACGTCTTTAGGCTACTACGTTCAGCAGACGTGACAGTCTAGAACACTCCGCATAGGCCTCCCCGCTCATTCATGATATCTCGTTGTCTGGTCAGGCCGGCGGCGTGACAATATATCTCCAATTTACTAAGAGCGACGACATTGCCCAACGCTGGGCGCCCCTGGCTCCTTTCCGTTTTCCCTA
>JAGRAW010000533.1 GCA_020434415.1 Bdellovibrionales bacterium | reverse complement strand
ATCGCTCCGTATACGCTCCCACGGTCACGACGTTCCAAGCGTGAGAAGGGTCTTCGACGCCTTCGAGGTAGTTTCTTTCGGGGTACTCATGACGTGTGTCCAAAGGCGTATTACCCGCAGAGACAAACATCAGCCGCCGATTCGAATCGAGCGCTCCGCTGCAAAGCTGATCGACTGCGGCGGACCACGAGGTAGGTAGACCCTCGTCTCTCTTCTCCGCCGTCACTGCCATGCAAATCGCACGGTTTCGCGTCGGCGACTGCACTTCCGCCCGAGCCACCGCCTCGGCCGTAATTGCACCGTAATGCTCCGGCTTGTTTCCACCTTCGTCAGGAAGGATCTTCACCGACTCCAAGCGGTGACTAAGCACCACCGGCTCGTCACGATCGAGCAACTCGGTAAGGCAGCCGTACAGCGCCAAACCCGCCATCTCTGTCCCGTGCCCCTTGCGGTCCGCGGGCGTCCAGCCGGGGTCTGTGGCCAGCAAATGCTCTTCATTAAGAGCGATTTCCAAGAGTGGATGGCTTCGGTTCACGCCCGTATCCAGCAGGCAAACCGCCGGTGCGTCCTCAGTAGGAGGCGTGATCCGAGTCAGTGCAGATTGAATCTGCCGAGCTTGCTCCGTTGGCGTCAATTCAACGAAGTCGGTCGGCACTTTTGTTGCCGCTCGCAGCTCAGCCAGAAGGTCGAAGAGATTGCGAAACCGCTCCCACTGTTCGATGCTAGCTTCCGCGAGTAACACCAGTCGCTCAGGAAAACGCACCAAACGTTGCCCAACCGTAATGCCCACCCGCTGCGCCTCGGACCGAAACTTTTCAACTACACCCGTTCCCACGCCCTCGTTTCGCAGCCAAATCTCCCACCAAATTCCACCTGCGGCGCTCGGGAACGGTTTCGTGTCCATCCAGAACGAACGAAGTGCCGCTCGGCGTACGGAATTGATGCTTTCGACCAGCTCCTTGTTTTTGGGCGCGCCGCTCTCCGTCTCTTCATCGATGTAGCGTTCAAACGTCTTCAGAAAAACAGCAACCTTATCCGTCGGCACGAAGACCGTCGCGTACATCCGATCGTTTGCTTCACGGACGTTGACAAGCTCGATGCCACTCCGTTGACGTTCGAGGCTTTCGAGTTTCAAAGCGAATCCAGGGTCACTCTCAAACTCTAGAGTGATGCCTTCGGGACGCTCCGCCTCGTCTTCCGTATCGGGAATGCTCGCTGCCGTGCGAATGCTGGCAACCAGGCCCTGTCCGTGCCCCTGGCGATCATCTCGCGGAGGAGTAAGAAAGGGACCTGTGATGACCGTACGCGTTGAGGTAAAAGTCTTCGTTTCACCCGTGTCGCGTAGAACCAGATGCGGATGCCGAGCCATGCTTTCTCACTTCTTAACGCCGTGTCGTTGCGCCTCGAGTGCGCTCCGAGAACGCCTGTACGAGCAGTTGCGTTGTCACTTTGTCCTTGCCCGAAAGAAGGCAGTCTTTTGCGGCGTCATCGCATGCTCGGGAGATTTCTGCGTGACTAAGCCCCGCAGAAACCTCCTTGAGTTTTGACCACGCAATACGGCCGAGGCCAAACTGACTGAGCCTGTTCTCGATGAGCGCCTTAGCCTGCTCTGGCGTAGGAATGACGTATTCGATCACGTCGTCGAACCGACGGAAGAGTGCGTCGTCCAGCATCTCGACATAGTTCGTAGCAGCAACGACGAGGCTATCTGAATCGTCTTGTTCCAAAAACTGGAGGAAGGAATTCAATACGCGGCGAATTTCGCCAACGTCGTTCTTCGCCCCGCGATTAGAACCGATCGCATCGAACTCGTCGAACAAGTACACGCCGCGAGTTTCGTGCATGGCGCCAAAAATCAGATGAAGCTTGGCAGCGGTCTCGCCCATGAACTTCGTAATCAGGCCATGAAGCTGTACGCTGAATAAAGGGAGCTTCAGCTCCCCGGCTAACGCAGACGCCGTCATGGTCTTGCCACAACCTGGTGGGCCGACAAGCAGTAGCTTTCGACGTGCTGACAAACTGTGCTCGCGAAGCCGATTCTGGTGGCGGTATTCTCTCAGCACGCGGTTGAGTCGAACACCTATCTCCTCGCTCAAGACCATTTCACTCAGCAAGGTCTTCGGGTAAGAAACCGTCAGTAGCCCAGCTAGTTCACCCGATGGGCGCGCAATGGGAACTGGCCTGGTTAACGTACCAGCGGCCTGCTGCTTCTTCACCTCATCGACGAGATCACGCAGCTCCTTGGCGAACCGTTCTTTGCCGGAGCGCGCAGCCTGGGCCGCGATCTGCATTGCGACGGACAGAAAGTGTTCCCCGTCTCCCGCAGAGAAGCTTCTTACCAATGCTTTGACTTGTTCGCCCGTGGCCATAGTTCAATTCTTTTGCAGAGGAATCAGCGTCACTATGCCGTGCGTTGGATGCTGAACCTTCCTGCTCTGTATCGTAATTAATCCTTACCCGCCAGTCACTTAGGTCAGATCGGCATTTTGGACGGATTAGTGGAGCAATACCGGCCCTGCCTGCC
>JAGRAW010000532.1 GCA_020434415.1 Bdellovibrionales bacterium | reverse complement strand
CCGCTACCACTCCCACGTGCCGCGCTATAACCGAAAAGGTCGCCGAGCGAGTCATCGTTGCTTCGACGGATTTCGATATCATCCGAATCGGCGCTAGGCGTAGCTCTTTCTGCAACCGGGGGGAGCTCAGTGTCGGTCCCACGAGCACCAAATTGCTCCTCGTCTTCACGGCTGTCCTCGAGGACCGGGTTCTCAAGCAGCTCACGCTCCAAAACCTCGACGTATTCCTGGCGCCCTAGCTGCAGCAGCTTGATCGCCTGCTGCAGCTGCGGCGTCATCACCAGCGTCTGGCTGAGCTTTTGGTTGAGCTTGATTTCGAGCGCCATACCCCTTGAAACTTCTCCGCTACGCTGCTCTGCCGGCAGCGAAAGACCCGTGTGCAGGCCGGTTGCCTGAATGCCTAGTAATCGACAAGAAGACCAAGAAATTCAATGCTTTCGAAAAACTGGCGTTAAATTAGTAGGTTACGGCGGTCGCTAACAGCCGGCGCTAGCGAGATGGTCGTTTCCTACTCTCCTAAGGCTTATGATGTGGGTCCGGCGCAAAGCGCCTCAAATAAGGCTCTTTGAAGGGACCTCTGGAGGTGGCGGGTTTGGGCGTAACGATTTGGAGAATCGGTTTCAGGTGCAGGTGCAAGGGGGAAATCTAGAGAGAGAAATCCTCACCAAGATAGAAGCGGCGTGCTATCGGGGAAGCCGCAATCTCTGACGGTGTCCCGGATTCAATGACCTTGCCATCGCTTAGGATGTAGGAGCGATCACAAATACCGAGAGTCTCTCTGACGTTGTGATCGGTAATGAGGATACCGATCCCGCGCTGCTGTAGGCCCCGAACGAGCTCCTTCAGATCGCCAACCACAATCGGGTCGATACCCGCAAAAGGTTCGTCAAGAAGCATGTAGCTCGGTGAACATGCGAGTGCGCGCGCAATCTCTACGCGACGACGTTCGCCTCCGGAAAGAGCGAACGCCTTAGAGTCGGCGACCTTCTCGAGATTGAGCTCTGCTATCAAACTATCCAGGCGATCGAGCTGTTTTTTTCGATCATCTTTGTACTCGGGCAGGATTTCGAGCACCGCCAGGATGTTTTCTCGCACACTCAGTTTCCGAAACACCGAAGGTTCTTGGGGGAGATACGCGATACCCAGCTGTGCACGCTTGAACATTGGCTGCTCGGTTACATTAAGCTCTCCCAGTTGAATGGTTCCCGCATCGGGCCTGACCAGCCCGACGACCATATAGAATGTCGTAGTCTTGCCCGCTCCGTTCGGTCCCAGAAGTCCGACAATCTCGCCAGGATGGACCGCTAGATCGACTCCATTCACTACACGTCGCTGCTTGTAGATCTTGACGAGACCCGCACAATGCAAAACGGGCGCTGCCGTACGGGATGAAGGCGCTGGAGCTGCCTGGATACTAGCTTCAATCATTGACTGCAGGCCGTTCGGTTCAATCTGCTAGTGTGCTCCATGGATCCTCATTCGCATCGAACCCCTACTTACTGTGGCGGGGCGGCGGTAGTAGTCTCGGCGTCTGAGGCTTTGGTCTCAGGCTCGGAATCAAGAGCGAACGGATTTTTTCCCGACCCCTCTTTTCCCTCCTCGGTATTGATTACCTTCACCCGAACATTCCCTTCGGCTTCGCTGCGATCTTCGTCGACAAACACGGTGATCTTGTCGGCTGCAAGCACGTTGCCGCCGCGCATCAGCTCGGGCGCTTCGGTCAGAGTAATCGTACCGGCAGCCACCCGGTACACCGCTTTATTGGCAATTGCGCGGAGGTCCTCACCTCTCGTCACCACTACGTTGTCTTGGCAGACCACGGTCTGTAGTTCGTTGTTCTCGTCGTATCGACCGATCACTACATCTGACGTGATCTTCATGTCACCGCGAGTGATTTCAACCGCTCCCTGATAGGTGAAGACGCGACTTTTCGAATCGAGCGTCAAATTGTCCGACTTGATATAGACTGGAGCGGTTTTGTCTTTCTCCCCCGGAGTGAAAATTCCTTTGAGAGAGCCCGTATCCTTCGTCCCGGACGAGTTCACGCTATCGTTACTCTCAGCAGCAGCAAGTGCGAGAGAGGTGGAGAGTAGGCTCGAGACAGAAACCGATGAAAGTCCGACAATAATGCCCAGGGTTCCGATCGCGTGCTCCGACCAACTGCGTAAGCGTATTTTTTCTGAACGGAGAAGCATTGTATTCCTATCGCGACTCTTCCCGATATTTCGAAAGCTGACGAAGGCCCCCTAACCTAGGAAGGCCCCCTAACCTAGGAAGACTTGGCGAAACCGACGCCTGAAGGTATCTCAGCCCGAGATTCGAAGTAAGAATATACATCATCAGAAAGTTTAACAATTTGGTTATCGATGGCCATATCCAGGCCCCTTCCCCGGACTTCGAACCCCTTCCCTTCAATGGTAACCGCTCCAGGCGCGGTTATTTCTCGAGAATTGGAGTCGTATATTGCGAGATCCGTCCTCATTCTAATGGAATCATCAAGTTGGACGGCAACATTCCCTTCAAGCTC
>JAGRAW010000531.1 GCA_020434415.1 Bdellovibrionales bacterium | reverse complement strand
GGCCAGGTAGTTCGGCCGGACGCTTTTACGCACGGCACATCCGCCGAACGGCGCCGCTGGTTTCTTCGCGGCTTTGAAACCGGCGATCCGTCTGCCTGTAACACGCTGTGAAGAAAATGGTGACAGAGACGAATATTCCTAATTTTGCTCTGAGCGAAATTAGGAATATTCGTCTCTGTCACCATTTTCTTCACAGCTCCCAGCAGACTATCCCCCTAGAATCGTTGCGATTTATTCTCTACATTCGTCCCTTCACTCCGTTCGAATCGCAGTAGCGAGCCGACGCTACACCGACCGCTCTCCGGGGAATAACCTGTATATGAGCTCATTCCATAAGGACTCTTGGTCGGCGTGCGCCCACCGTTCGGCGTTCATGCTCTCGCTTTCACTTGCTCTGTTCTCCCTGGGTTGTAAGGACGGTGGTGCTGAGTTTCGCCGGGTGCTCCGTAGTGCTGCCCATGCCCCAACGGGCGATGCGACCCAAGAGAAGGCAAAGCGAAAGAGCAAAGGCAAGGCAGGGACTGATGCAAGCGGAGCTCAAGAAAATTCGAAACAAGTCAAAGGCGGCATTGAGAGCTGCCCGAAAAGCGCAAGGCTGGTCGGAGCCCCATACCCCAAAGGATTAGCGCAATGGTGTGCCGCGACGTCGAAAGACGGCAAAGAGCTCCGTCATGGTGAGTATCGTCGCTGGCATAAGAACGGCAACTTGAGGCAGGTCGCTTCGTACAAGTTTGGAAAGTTCGACGGTGCCGTGGAGAGTTTTTACCCCGGTGGCGCCCGCAAGGAGTTGGTCACGTACGCCGAAGGGGTGCGCCATGGTCCATGGCAGCAATGGAACAAAGACGGGAGTCAGAAAGTCAGCGGCTTTTTTCAAGAAGGTCGCAAACACGGAGCGTTTGTCTGGTTCTCACGCGGCGGACGTCTCAAAGAGCGGGGCTTTTTCGAACAGGATGTTAAAAGCGGTGAGTGGATAACGTATCACCGCAACGGCCAAGTGCGGGCGGTGTCGGCTTGGCAAGGTGGGAAGAAGCACGGTCGGGATGAGGAGTATTCGAAAGACGGCATGATACTTTCCCGCGGCCACTTTGAAGACAACCTCCCTTCCGGCCCCTGGATCGAATATTTCAAGAACGGCAGAGCCAAGCAACAAGGCGTCTACGTCGCCGGTCAAAAGCACGGCAATTGGGTTGATTACACCCCCGAAGGTGGTGTGCGGAAACTTGTCGTCTACGATCGTGGAGCAGTCGTCCGTTCCGAGCGAGGGCAGTCGAGCGCAAAGCGCAGCCGCAAGAGCCGGAAGGGTGGGAGCTTCGGCAAGGGGGACATCTTAGGCGCGCCGCCTCCCGTTCCTACCCGACAGGCTGCTACACCGACGATTCCGATGGTCCCTGAGGATCTGGAGGAAGGAGAAGACGAAGAAGCTGAATGGAATGAACTTCCTAGCTCCCGAAAGGCGGGATGGGAGAAGCTGTAACCACGGCGCCGAACATGACGAAGCCTCGCTGTCCCCGATGGAATCGGACAGGCACGTACGAAAGGAAGCTGCACATCACGATAGCAATTCCTTGAGACGGGTGTGTCGCGTCTCTCTGACGAAGTGCGGGACTGGATCAGTTCAAGCATCTCCTGATTGACTCGGATTTGGATCCTGCACTCTGCTCTACGCGTCGGTCTGGAATCCGACTTCTGAACATATGGCATACTATTGAGCTAGCAGTGCCCGTCAGGCAGCTTGTCGCAATAACCCATTGGAAGCTTCGATGAGGCTGCCCTGAGTGGGCGGCTTTGAAAGCTCTTGCTAAAGCTGATTAACGATGAGGTTGTTGTGATGAACCGCGAAGGTTACCGAGTGTTGAAGTATTTGTTCCTCCTGCTGGTGGCAGCAAGCAGTGTGCCGTCTGCATATGCCCAGTCTTGTGTTGCCTGCAACCGTCATGGTTGCATTACCGTCAGCAGCGATTCTCCGCTTGCGACTGCTTGCACAGATGCTGCTCCCTCGGGCTCAACCTCAACACCAGGAGTGAATGCGGCTGCTGACAACGGCGACGAATCCGACCCCTCCCCCACAGATAGCGATGATAGCTCCTACGACTGCACTCTCGGCCTCTTCTACAAAGATGCCGGAGGGGTCGACGATATACAGAGTCAGCTTGCTTACCGCGCCACCGAAGCTGCCATCACCAATGTAGACAGAACTCATCAGATCAGAAAACTGAGGCCGGGCGAGTCACCCCGGCCGAACACGGCCCTCTTCCTTCGATTCCGACCGGATTCCAATGGAAACATTCTCCCGGAACGCCTGACACCTCATGGCATTACGGCGTTACCATTCGTGCGCGTCAAAAAATGGGTGAACGGAGTGTCTACCGACGTGTTGGCTCGCGCGGGGTATTATAGCGGCCCAATTCCGGAAGAGCATCACAGGACGTATCAACAATTGGTCGAGAGCGCCCTTCGAACGGCTTGTCCACCTGACAGCCGGTAGAAAAGGGTCTCCGGCGGGAGTCGTGACGGGTGAAGAGGAGTGTT
>JAGRAW010000530.1 GCA_020434415.1 Bdellovibrionales bacterium | reverse complement strand
CTGATGACGCGCGGCTACAAGATCGTGTCCGGCGGCACGGAAAACCACCTGATGCTGATCGACCTGATCGGTCGCGACGTGACCGGCAAGGATGCCGAGGCGGCTCTGGGCGATGCGCATATCACCGTAAACAAGAATGCGGTGCCGAACGATCCGCGCTCGCCGTTCGTGACCTCAGGCCTGCGCATCGGTACGCCGGCCGTCACCACGCGTGGCTACGGCACGGCCGAGTGCACCGAGCTGGCGAACTGGATCGCCGACGTCCTCGATGCGCCGGCAGACGCCGACGTCATCACCGCCGTGCGCGAAAAAGTGACCGCGCAGTGCCGAGCGTTTCCCGTTTACCGGTGAAAACGTGGGTGAATGATGAAAAGCGTGCAGCGAAATGAATCTCAAAGGGTTCGAAGTGTCTCATCTCGTCCCTCCAGATTCTTGCTCAGCCGTTGGAAACGCCGAGATCGCCATGGGAAAGCGCCGTTTATTGCGTTGATGATAATCGTTTGTCTTGTGCCGCAGCTTCAGGCCGCTCCGCGAGACGCGTCTATTGGAAAGCTTGATACGGACAGCATTCCCCCGACAACCGGCTATGGTTACAGTTGTTCCTTCAGTCGGGTAGGTAAGGACTCGAAGATTGTGTTTGATACTTGGGATCCTGCTCCGCAGAACGGTGAATCGGATGAGCCTTTTCATGCGACAGGATGGATCAATATCAATGGCCGAAATGTCCAGTTGAGAGAAACCGAATCGGGTGCCGATTCCCAATCGACGGGGGAATATGGAGATCGGGTTACTCGTGCGTTTATGAACGAAAATATAAGAGTGTTACTGGAAATCCAACAAACCTCTCAAAGTTGCGAGAATCAGGATGGTCGCGAGGATGAGGGGGAATGCGTAGGTGCCTTTTATATCGGTGAACTTACGGTCAGGATCGAGGCTGATCGCCAGTCGTTGAAGATCGAAGGTTGGTGCGGGACCTGATAGGATATCCATCGATCAACCATTTCTCTGAAACCTTTTATTCTGAGTATGCTTTTGGACTTCGTCCGTCTTGCATACTGTAGGGTCGCCGGGCTCGGGTGCGCAGTTCTTCGCCGTGGGATACGTCGCTTTGAACGGTGCGGTGTTATGCGGCTTTCTTGTTGCATCCGTTTCGGTAAGATCTGACGGCTTCGTTGCGAAGCCGCCATCGGCCGACGGTGGCTTTGATGGTTTGATTAGAAAATCGAGCATGCGCACGAAATCGGAAACAAGCGCCTAAGAAAAGTCGAGCTCAGATATTCATTCTGTGTCGATTAGGGGTCATTGATTTGTTGAGTGGTTTGAGAATGGATGACCGCAAGACGCTGCAGCGTCATTAATGTGGCTCACTAGCCGATTCCTCGGCTGAGGAAGGCTTGGTTATCGACTTCATGGGCAAATCCTGACGCGTGAAGACCGGCATGATCCGAAAGAAGGTGTTGTTATTGCCGCGGCTCGTATTCCTTACAGTATCGAATATCGGTCATGTGCGTTGATTTCGGCTTGCTGTTTGCGCTTTGATCTCAACTCGGAAGCGGATGGTGTTGACTGTGTTCGTGAGCGTTATGGCTCAGCCCAAGTTTCGGAATTTACATATTGCTCTGAGAATCGAGCCTGTCGACAGGCGATGGCCAAAGGCTGGGGCAATCGAGATATCCTCCGTCAGGATGCTCGCTCGGTTGTAGATGGAGCCAATATCCCGCTGGGATCAAGCTGGCTCGAAAAAGAGCGCAAACCTCGTAGGTAGCGAAAACAGAATTAGATGCACTGCCCGTTCTGCCAGCACGACGATACGCGCGTCATCGACTCGCGATTGAGCGAGGACGGCAGTACCGTGCGCCGGCGCCGCGAATGTCCTGCCTGCAGCGCGCGCTTCAATACGTTCGAAACGGCCGAGCTGAAACTGCCGCATATCGTCAAGTCGGACGGCCGGCGCGAGGCCTTCGACGAGCGCAAGCTGCGCACCAGTTTCAATCGCGCGCTTCAGAAGCGGCCGGTGTCGAGCGACGAGGTCGATGCCGCCGTGCGCATCGTCACCGACGACCTGCGCCGCAGCGGCGAGCGTGAAGTTCCGTCCCTGCGGGTCGGCGAGTTCGTCATGCGCGAACTGAAGAAGCTCGACCAGGTGGCCTACGTGCGATTCGCCTCGGTCTATCGCAGCTTCGAAGACGTGCAGGCCTTCCGCGAGGAGATCGAAAAGCTCGAGCGCGACCTGCCGGCCCTCGAAGGCATGCAGCTCCCGCTGCTCGGCGGCTCGATGGCGCGCAAGGGCAAGGGCTGAAATCCGCATCGTGCCGGTGATCCGATGAGCGACTTCAGCGCGACCGACCACGCGCACATGGCCGCGGCACTGCGCCTGGCCGAACGCGGCCTGTTCACGACCCAGCCGAATCCGCGCGTCGGTTGCGTCATCGCGCAGGGCGAGGATGTGGTCGGCTGCGGCTGGCACGTGCGCGCCGGCGGCCCGCATGCCGAGGTGTTCGCGCTGGCCGAAGCAGGGGCGAGGGCGCGCGGCGCGACGGC
>JAGRAW010000052.1 GCA_020434415.1 Bdellovibrionales bacterium | reverse complement strand
AAACCCAATGGCGTCGCTACTCCCCGATCACTGCGCAGAAGCACGGCTCCGGCGCTGGAGTTCCCCGGCTCCTTTGTAATTTGAGCAAACTCAAACACGTAAGAGTCGAAGGTTGTCGGATTGACGCGAAGCAAGACGCCACCAGCGCTGCTGTCTTCCGCCACCGTCACGGAGGCTGTGACATCCAAATCGCTGCCCCCGACCCCCAGAGGCATCGCTAGGAAACGACCAAGCGCGGGCGTCTGAGAGCCAAGGTGAAACTCACCATCGGAGATCGAGAAATTTCCATCCCCGCCCAACGCGAACGTCTGATACAGCGCGAGATTTTCGGGATCTTCGAAATCGTCGTAAAAGATCCTCGTCTGACCGTACACAGGACCAGTAAAGACCAGACAACAAAGCAAGACGAAACGTTTCATTTTTTGTCCTTTCATAGACAAAGTCGCTCCGATGCGGAGCACGAAAAAAACACCCGAACGAGAGAGCTCAAAGGAAATCCGTTCGGTAAACCATCAAAGATCGGCATCGCGGCTCCAGTTGAAAGTCCTTTCAACTGGAGCCAACGTGTCAAGCTACTCTGGAAGTGGGACAGAGGGAGAGAGCGAGAAGCATAAACGCCGAGTCTTGACTAATCGATCACGATTAGTCAAGACCAGGAGCGGCTATTATTGTTCCGCTTCAACACGGCAAATCAAGGGCAGCCAGGCCGTGTTCACTTGTTCAGAATACTGCATTGCCAAAACAATCGCAGAAAATTCGTTCTTCAATCAGTTCGCTACGTTAGGAATTCTGCGGGTGACAGGGAACGGGTCCCACCGGATATCCTCGCAATGAAAATCCCTGTTCTTCGAACTTGGTCGATTTGCTCAACTCCGCTTTGGAGGTTTCGACCAGTTTGCTTCGGGATTGTCTCACCAGCGAGTAATTGGGGTCCTCCCAATCCTCCGCAACTATAGCTACAGTCCTGTAAACGCTCGGCAAATAGCCTAGATTTCGGCGAAGATCTTTTGGACTGCCACTGCATTAAGGCTCAGCACCCTTTGCGCCGAAGTACTCTTATGTCCCGTACTCTTTTCGAACTGTTCTAGAACTCCAAGCTCATGGACACGATAAACTCTTCGCTTATTGACCGCAGTCCAAACATCGTCGAACGTTTGGCCAAGATTGTTGGCGACGAGAATGTGCTCGGACAGTCTGAAGCCCTGCAGATTGAAAGTAAACTGGCGATTCCGTTTCACACTGCTCCGGCATGCATTGTGCGGCCGACGAGCGCCGCGCAAGTGCAGGAGATTATGGCACTTGCCAATGCGACTGGAAGTTCCGTGTGGGTCGGAAGTAGGGGACACAACTGGGGCTACGGGTCCAAAGGCGCTCTACAAAGCCAATCAATTATTCTGCTGCTTGATCGGCTCGACAAGATCCATGAAGTTGACTCCGAGTTGGGGTACGCCGTTGTCGAACCCGGAGTCACGTATCGCCAATTGGCAAGGTATCTGGACGAGCATGAAATTCCTCTCATGGTAGATCCTACCGACGGCCCTCCTGATGGCAGTGTCCTAGGCAACGCCTTAGACCGAGGAGTCGGTATCGCTCGATACAGCGATCATTGCGCGAGTTTGTGCGGCCTTGAGGTAGTGCTTCCAAGTGGAGCGGTAGTTCAAACCGGCGGAGGACTCCTTGACAACTGCAAGACTTTCCATACCTACAGGTGGGGAATCGGTCCGTCGCTTGACGGACTCTTTTCGCAGTCTAACTACGGTGTGGTTGTCAAAGCAGGAATTTGGCTACGCCCCAAGCCGGAAGAGATGCTCACGTTTTCTTTCCAAATCCGTGAAAACGAAATGCTATCTCCAGCGATCGATGCGCTCGCAAAACTTTCCCGAGAGGGTGTCCTAGAGGGCGGAACCCATATGTGTAACGACATTTGCCAGTTCGCTATCTTCAGTCAACTGAAAGATGAATCTAGCGGCGAGCTGTGCTCACGCTTGTCCATCGAAGGTAGGCAAGCATTGCGGACTAAATGGGATGTGCCACTGTTCGGTGTGTTTGGTGCGCTTTACGGACGTTCTGAGCAACTAGCTGCCGGAAGAAACATCCTAGCTCAGGAGCTAGGTCCCTACGGACGGTTAGAGTTTTTCTCAAAGCGAAAGCGCCGGTATATCGAATCGGTTGAAAAGCGCTTGACCGACAGCCCGAACGGCCTTTTTGCGAAGGCGATGGGACGACTAAGTGGCAAGTCGGTCGAAGTCCTTCGGCGGCATTTGCGGGCTGCTGTTGAAATCGAGCAATTGCTTCAAGGAAAGCCGTCAGACTACTTCGTTCGCCATGCGTATTATCGAAGTCCAATACAGAAGCCGCTCCTAGCGAAGGTTCCGGAGGATGACATCGGCCTCGTATGGTTCGCGCCCATAATACCATTTCGTGCAAGTGACCTTTCAAATGTTATTTCCCTTACGGAACCTCTGTTTGACGAGCACAACTTTGATTATTACCTTGCACTGCTGTTTCAAAACGCAAGGTCGATGATAACACTCATGGCAATCTTCTATGACAAACACGATCCGGAGTCGAATGAACGAGCGAAACTACTCCTGAAGCAGTGCACTAGCGCAATTCAAGATGCCGGTTATATCGAATATCGGACAAGTCTCCTCGGCGCGAGCTCGGCAATTCCGCAGGGTGGAGCGTATGCCGAAGTGTTGCGACAGTTAAAGGCAGTATTCGACCCCTATGGAATTCTTTCGCCCGGCAAATACGGGATCGGATGAAAATCATCGCTCAGGGTTAATGGGAGCAATGAGAGGTTCCTCTACTTCGTCTACAAATCCGAGGCGGCAGCGGCGGACGCCCATGAACGAGTTGCTATCGCGCGAGGTTGTGGCTACCGCGCATGGGATAGCGCGATCGGCTGACGGAAGCGGCTCCGGTGAGGCACGGTCGGGCCGCGAGCCCAACTGGCGAAAATCGTCATCCGTTGCTATGTTTACTCGATCCACCCATAAGTTGGCTAAGAATGACCCGGTCCAGTCGGTTCCTGCTTAGCTCCAGGCTCCTTTCAATTGCTTTCTCCAGTAGAAGAAACGCGACTTTCAGGTCTTGGTGATTCTGCTGCTTACCGTGCGGCTTTCCCTTCATCAGGAACTGGAAGTTGTGGCTGAAGAGGTTCAGCGCATCTCTTGCTCAGACCCCGTACCTAAGGAGAACGTAGGATGAAAGCAGGACTTTACCCGCGTGTCGGTGCCGCTTTTGGACGGTATCAGATCAAGGCGCGGCTCGGTGGCGGTGGTATGGGTGTGGTTTTTCTCGCTCATGACCCCTACTTGCAGAGAGACTGCGCGCTAAAGGTTATCGACAGAAGACATCTCGACGATGCTTCAGCTCATGAGCAGTTCCTTGCTGAAACTCGTGCCCAGGCCCGCTGCACGGAGCTTTTTCAATGGATTGTGCAGGTGCATCATTCGGACATCCTCGACGGTATTCCCTATCTTGTAATGGAGTACTTAAGAAATGGCTCAGTTTTTGAACTGGTGAAAGCTTGTGGTCCTCTACCGGAAGCCGTTGCCGCTAGCCTTACGTTCGAGATCGCCAATGCGCTCCGTGAGATCGATAGACAAGGTCTGCTACACCGTGACATCAAGCCGTCGAACATTCTGCTTCGAAGGAATGGCTACATCGCGGTTTGCGATTTCGGGCTCGCGACCAGCACCAAATTTCGCGGCGCGAGTCCGATCGCGGGCACCCCGGCGTACATGAGCCCGGAGCAATTGGCAGGAAAAGAGCTGAGCGTTGCATCCGATATTTTCTCTCTCGGAGGGACTCTGCACTTCATGCTTACCGGGGCTCCGCCCTTCGGCCGAGAACGTGACAGCATTCTCCGGGCATTGACTAAGGGTGACTTCCCTGACTGGAAGCAAGCGCTTTCGGGAAGCTCCGTTCGTCTCGTCAGCCTTCTTGACGCCTGCTTGAGATTTGATCCTCTCGAGCGGGTATACGCTACGCCTGACATGCTTGCTAAGGCGGTGGTGGATGCGTTCGGACCCCATGTGCTTCAAGACGGCCTGCAACAGCTCGAAGCAACGCTCGTCGAAATTCGCGAGGGGTATGCAGCAAGGATGCAACGAGCGCTGATGCCCACTGAGAGCTTCAGCGAGCGACCTTAAGCGGATGTAGCTTAGTCGGGGCGGAGAATCTTCTGGGCAGTTTTTGCGGTATTTCAGCCACAACTGCCCTTTTGAAAAAGGATACCCTACATTCTGACGGATGTACGTGGGCTCTAGGCTTCGACTGCGACGCTAGTGCTGCTGTTGTGCTGCTTGCGCTGGTGCTTCCGTTACTCCGGGAAACGTGCCCTCGCTTTAGTATGCCTTACGCGAAACCTTGAAAATTCGAAACGTCCCTTGTCGGACTAGCTTGTGGTAATATAGCGCCTGCCCATCCGCACTAATTGAAGGTGCTTCGACGAAGTCGCTCTCACCTATAGCGGGGATTGCCACCGGCTTTGGAAAGGGCTCTGTAATTGCATTCCTTGATGAATACATAATCTTGGAGCGCACGTTGCCCGGCTTGATATTCCTAGGGTCAAGTCGAGTAAAGAATATCTCTAGAGTGTCAGTGGATAGCGACTCGGCATACTCGCAGTCGTCCGTATTTATCGCCGCCATTATTCTCTTTGCCTTTGCTTCGTCATACGCCCACCTGCCCGCCTTTCTCTCCAGGAAATAGATATCGGAAGCAAAAATTTGCCCAAGTGCGATTAGGCGCAATTGCCAGGCAGCTCTATCAAAGAACAGGAGGTCTCCGTCCGCACTTACTTCCACTCCCATGTTTCCAAAAATCTGTTGGCGGAAGAGTTGTACCTCCTTCTTTGGTACCTCTTGCACTTCGTAGAGATCAGAGAGCTCGCCGGTTACGGAGTGAAATGTGCCGCCGCGGATCATGTGAGGAAACTTCGAGTCGACGAAGTAGAAGTTGCCTGCGGAATCGAGCGTCGGATTGCCCTCCACGTCATCCGGAGTGTTTACCCCCGGTCCCATCTCTGCTTGGTAAACCCATCTTTCGTCCTGCAGCTTGGCGTAGTGCAGATCTTTATGGTTTTCGGATTCACCGCTATTGAAAAAAAGAAACTTCCCATCCCGACTCAAAAACGGTTCTTCGGTACTTATTCCATCACCGTCTTTGTCGAGGGGCAAATCGTGGACAATGACTTCCTGCGGCGCCTTGAATGCAGCGGCCTTACTTGCCAGTGTGTCTGCGAGGACCAAGGGTGTTGCCATTCCGAAATAAACGCTCGCGAGGAAGTCGGTCAATTTGTGCACGGTTTTCTGGTCGCAAATCCGCGTTACTATATCGATCTGAATTAGCGAAACTTACCACAGGCCGGTCGAGAGAAGGAACGATCCTATGCCTCTCTCAAGGGGCGGAATAGTGTTGCTCAAAGCCCGAAGTAGGGCGTGGGGCGTTTCAGGTTCGCGTTACCCGAGAAGTACAAGCGCTAACGCTGGAGATTGATTCGCTTGGCTCAGAACTGCAGCGCCTGCTTGCTGGAGAATCTGGGCTCGTACAAGTCGGGCAGCTTCTTGGGCAACATCGACGTCGCGGATTCGGCTCTCCGCGGAAGAAAAATTCTCGCGTGTTACCGTGAGATTTCCGAACGAGGTCTGGAGGCGGCTTTGAAACGAACCGACTGCGCCCCGGACGTTCGAAATCTGATCGAGATGATCGGCAAGCGCATCCAGTTCATTACGCGCGGATGCGTGGCTAGAGTAACTCAAATACTGCTGAGTTATCGAAGCCAGGCCACTGGTCGTCGTATTGCCAAGGAAAACTCCGATCGCATCGTCGCCGCGATCGGACGTTATCAGATCAGCGACATTGTCTCCGTTCAGATCCGCGACAATTACTTGTCGAACGTCTGTCCCTGTCAAATAGGTGTAGGGCGCGTCGAACGTGCCATCACCTCGGCCGATCAGCACGGTGATTGTGTTATCATCACCGTTGTCGTTTACGATGTCGAGTACGTTGTCGCCGTTAAAATCTGCCAGTGCCACGGAGCGGGGGTCTGAGCCTACTGCTATGGACACACTCGCACGAAAACTTCCGTTGCTGTTTCCTAGAAGGATACTGAGCGTGCCTCCCGTTTGATCCGGCGTTACCACATCGAGAATAGCATCGCCGTTGAGGTCCCCTAGCGCGAGTTCATAGGGGTCAGTCCCGGTGTCGTAGTCGTTAGCAGCCTTGAAGGTGCCGTTACTGTTACCCAATAGCACGGAGACTGTATCCGGCGAAGCACCCACGGAAATCAGGTCAAGAACACTATCCCCGTTGAAATCGGCAATTCCGACTTCTCGCGGAGACGATCCGACATCGTAGGAAGCTCGGGCGAGGAAACTTCCGTCACCGTTGCCGAAGAGTACGCTGACGGTATTCGAAGTTCGGTCGACGACGACCATATCAAGTGCACTATCGGCATTGATATAATCAAACGCCACGAATTGAGGGGCCGCGCCGGTGGCAAAGGTGCTACGGCTTTTGAAACTTCCGTCGCCGTTACCGAGAAACACACCAACCGTATTGTCGCCGACATCTGTATTCACGATATCAAGGTTTCCATCGGCATTTACATCACTGAACCATCCCTTCGGTGAGGTTCCGGTTGCCAATGTCGTGGGACCTCGAAAACTGCCATCGCCGTTGCCCAAAAGGATACTGAGCTCATCGTCGGCGTAGTTCGATGAAACAATATCAAGCTTTCCATCCCCGTTCACATCCCCCAAGTCCGCCCAACGGGGTGCGTTATTTGCTTCGTAACTTACTGATGCCGCAAACGTGCCGTCGCCAACCGTAGTTTGAGACCCAAGCACAACGTTGATCGCACCATTGTCGCCGAACCCCCCTTGGATGCGGATCTCTTGTGATAGGTCAGCAAGAATGTCGATACCGTTGAAGCTAGTGACAGCAAGAATGCGATTGTGTTCGTCGACAAGAGAATTTGCTTCTTCTTCTAGCGCTTGGCGCTGCACGCTGCTCAACGCGCCGTTTGCGGCCTGTTCAGAAAGCTCGATCTGGCGAATGGTGATTGCCGTGAGCTCCTCAAGCGCGCCGTCGGCAATTGCCATCATCGAGATCCCGTCGTTTATATTGCGTACGCCTTGAGCATAGACGCGGTTCTCGAGATGCAAACTTGAGAATATCGCCAGTCCAGCGGCATCATCGGAGGCTTTGGTAATGCGAAGTCCTGAGGAGAGACGAGCAAAGGATTCTTGAAGAGAACGCGTCGACTGACCCAGTCGACGCTCGGCGTTCAGTGCGGCAATGTTCGAATTTATCGTGATACGGCCCACGATTGGTACTGCCTCATCAGCACTGCTCGGTCAGCTTCGCTCACCGCCATCGGTGTTGGTCTCAGCACCACACCCAAAGTTCTTAACAACGACCTTTCGAGGCCGTTCCTTGAATTGGACCCGATTTTTCCCTGAGGCGGCATTTCACAGTTGCCGCTTGACCGTTCACGCTCCGCAGAACACTAAAAAAGTAAGCGTCTGGGGTAAGTTCTCCGAAAATCCGCCGCGAGGTGTTCGCAAGAGCGCGAACTGTGTCTGCAAAGTTGAACCTCGCCGTGTAGAGATTCTCGGGGATAAACTTGTTCGATCGCCGTCTTTGTCGGGGGGCCAAAAGGTGGATAATCACGTCCTGTCGCGACTTGCAGGCCGTGGCCGTGGAGGGCTTCGAAGATTCAACGAAACGGGTTCCGCAGCTTGGTCAGGTAGTTTCGTAGCGGATTATGGTCAGTCGTGAAAGAATCTGAGGCTCCTTTTTCAGTTCACACAAGGGCGCAAGGTTAGTCTCGATGTAGTTCCAATCGAGGCTCGCTGAGCCTTGTCGTGCCACGATAGACTGAACATCTCTCCAGTCCGTATCGCGGGCAGCAAAGGCCTTCAAGATAATCAGGTCTTCTGCAGAGCAGAGAGTTAACGACTTCCCCGGGAGCATCTCAATTGCAACAGCTCGCTGGACGAGTACCTCCTCGAACGGAAGACCGGCAAGCGAAATATCAATTCCTATTCCGGACTTCGAGCGAAGCAGTAGAACACGGTTCTCAAGCGCGAAGTCGCGAGCGTTCCCAATTCTTGCGCTGAACTGGTCAAGGAGCGCATCAACGTACTCCACCTCCTTCCCGAAACCTGACAGCAGCGTCATGTCGACATCTCTTGTCAGCCGTGGTTCTCCCCAATGTTGGACGGCAAGCCCGCCAATAATGCAGAATTGCCAACGACGCTTCTCAAGGAATTCTTGCACCTCTAGTGCGACGTCGATAAGCGTCTCCATCGCTTACTTCTGGCGAAGGAGTCGAAACAGTCGCTGTTGTTCGACAAGCCCCGAACTAGGGCGAGGGGGAAGTGCAAGTGCTCGGTCGGTAAAAGGCCCAGTAAACGCTTGAAGCGCCTGAGAAGTTTCGATCCCCGCAAGTTCCGCCAATCTGATTTTTTCCAGCTCTTTGCCGGCGCGCTGCCACGCGGCAACCCAGGCAGCAGTGTTAACGCGAACGGCGTCATCTTTGGGATCTTTGGGTGCGGTCATATCAAGTAGTCTAACATGTCTAACACGATGTCACCAGAGAACCGTAGGACACCCAATGTAAGGAACCAGTATCTACGTGATTAGGGTTCCTTTGGTTCGGTATTTTCCCGGCGCGCTATCGTCCAGGGCCAGCACTCTGCGGCTCAAAGACGGACGGCACGCGTATAGCGGGAAAAGGTTGACTCGCCGTAGCTGTCCAATTCTGAAGTGATGGGAGTGCTAGTAGTGACTCAATCAATGAATTGGACCATGTCAGAGGGTAGAGCCCCGGTCATTCCATGCGTGAGCGCAAGGGTAGGGACGATTTACACGGCGCTCAAGTCAAGTGATGGACGCTGGATGGTATGCGAGGGAGTTCCCGAGCAGTTTCCACCGGGTGAGTATCGGGAGGGCAGTGTACTTCGAGCAGAAGTTGTTCCTCCTCCGGCAACTCATGATGGCTTTTCGAGCGACGATGATTTTTTCCTGTTGGACTTTGAGGAGAGCGTTCGCCCGACAGTATTGCTCGAGAGTGAAGTCGTCGTCGACGGAACTCTTCGCCATGATGGCGGCTGGTGCGTCGCAGCGCACTTTTCGGGCACCAGCGGTTGGATTTCACCAGTGTCTGCTAGCGAAGAGGTGGTAGACGGTCCGTTTAAAGGGTGGGTGAGGACTATTCGTGGTGCCCGCCCAATCTTTAGGCTGGGCGACAATGAGATCACCGTAGTCTGTGTTCGAGATCATCCGGACTACTGGTTCGTCAAGCGTGGCGACCACTGCGCCTTCAGCTGTCCGCCGGATGGTGTAGAAATTGTCAGCGCAGAAATCTACCAGATTGACTGGCGTGCAGGACATTCAGTTCTATTGCCGGATGCGAGCTTTGAGTGGGACTGCGTTCAACACGAATGGTTGAAGACCTCGAGAGGCAAAGTCGCCTAGTGTAGCATCCAGGTCAAAAAGCAAATGCTACCCGATGAGTTGAAGCATCGGGTAGCTGGAGCTTTGAAGGTGCTGACGCGTGTCGTGCCGGCAACCTTAGGCATACGGGCCGCATCTCGAAGAGACGTTTTCCCTGGCCTTCCGCCGTCGGCACAGAATTACAAGCGAAAGCCGGCATGACTCGTAGGAATCGGGAGGAGTAGCAATTTTCGTCGGAGTGGGGGATGACCTTCTTCTTCCGTGGGCTGTCCGGCACGAAATCGCCGGACAGCCAGTAACCTACGTATCATGCCTTAGCGGTGGCAGTTGGTTGAATGATCCATGAAAACATCGTGGTGTCCCATTCAATGCCGCATCCACTGCCAACGCCCCAGAGCAGTCGGGTGGCACGGTTACGCCGCTTTAGCTCGCGTATGACAAGCGCGAGCCGGTAAGCGACCAGATCCTGAAACCCGACGTGCGTTGGTTCAAAGGAAAGCCTGTCAATCGCTTCGTCAAGCTCCTCTGCCAACTCCGGCATCCTCTTCCACTGCTTAACCACAGGGACATGGGCCCGGCGGCGAGTCGGCGTTCTTCGGTAGACCTTAAGGAATCCCCGTTTAGCCGTTTTCGAAAAGCGTACAATGAGTTCCTTACCAAGCTTTTGTTCAAGCAGAGTCCAGCATCCAAGCTCGCGGTGTTGACGACCTGGCAGAGCGAACGCGACTGGATGTTCCGACCCGGCAGGCAGCGCATCCACAATCGAGGCCACATGAAAAGCCGCTTTGCAGTCTTCTGCAAAAAAAGCCTCGATTATTTCGGGGCGATGCGGAAACTGACCAGCTATTCCGCCGCACACGTGAAAGCTGCTCGCCGGATTCGCAAGAAGGGCGACTCCCATTCCATGGAGGTCGTCGTAGAGGGTAGAGGACATGGCATTTCTCCTCACGAAGAGAACTAGGAAAGAACAAACGAAAGGACCATGAGATGAACCGTGAGAAAGTCACCTCCCGAAGCAGCTGGGGTTGCTTCGAGAGCTGAGCCAACAAGACGCAAATTGGCAAAGGAAGGAACGTTTGAGCGCCGCTGAGGATATGCCCCGCAGCAGTGCTCGTCAAACACCGCTGCTCCAACAATGCGTAAGAATCTGAAATCTCGGTAGTATGTCGTCTTTCACGCGCGGTCGGTGTTTATTGCATCCCCGCCAATCCGAGCGATAAGTGTTTTCCTCTCCTGATCGACGTTGGAGCGCAAGCTGCCGTCTAAGTTGCCTTCGCCGGCTTTTAGCCTGCAAGTAGAGACAGATTCTCATGGAGCGGGGCGAGCGCTCGACAACCTTGTTCGCCCTGAATTCGACTTAGCTCGGAGTCCGAGTTAGCTCACACATCTTCGCGATAAGCGGAAGAATTTGCACCTTCAGCTTCATCTCTTCCCACGGTTCTGCGAACGACGGGGTCGGGGTTTGGGTGGTGATGTAGTGATGCATGGTGCGTAGCGCGGCCGGTGCTTCCGGCTGCTTCATGAATTCGTCGAGACCCCGGGTTGTCCCGTTCTGAACGGCCGCGATGATTTGTCGGGCTTCAAGAATTGCATGGTCATACGGCATCCCGCAGTCATCGAAACCGGCGACCAGCTCGGCTGCCAGGTAGACGATTCGAAAATAGCTTAAAGGAGCAATAAGTTCCCGCATCATCTCCCGGTCTGTATCGGATACCGGGTCTTTGCTCAGTTCCTTAGCGAGCCATGCGGCTTTCTCGACCTGCACGACGCCGTTATCAAGTTGTCGTTCGAGAACGTCGGCATCGGCCAGCGCTTGCGGCGACGTGCCTGCTTCAATCAGTTTGCTCCGAACAACTTTGAGTGCTTCGAGCAGTTGATCCCGTTCCAGTGTCGGACATAGGAATCCAGCAAATACAGACCCAAAACTATTACCCATAATCAATTCCTCTGTGTGCGTAGTGACGGGTTCCCGCCAGCCGCCGTAAGACAGCCGCCAGGAACCCGCCAACAGAGGAAAAACCTACCGCGCTCTTCCCGAGCTTAAGTCTACTAAATCTGTGCGCGTAAGAAAATGCGTCGCGGATACGCTCGAAGTATGCCCGCGGAATGAACGAAGCCGAGTCTTCGGGGAGCCACGCTTAGGACTCCCAAAAGCGCCCTCGCTTGGAATAGCAGCCCTGCCGGTGTCGACTTACGCTGCAGGAATTTGCAGTAGAGATTTGCAGGACACCCAATGTTGGAGGGATTTGCAGAGATTTGCAGGAGATTTGCAGGACACCCAATGTTCGAGCGCCTCCTAAACCGCTAAATCTTTGTGGTTGCAGTTACATAGGTGTCCGGAGCTCTATCGGCCTACAACCCTATGTTCCAAGCTGTAGATATACCCTACGCAGCTTCGGATGAGCGTGAACATTGGGTGTCCGGTAATTGTCGCTGTGGCTGTTACGGATGCTCCACTCGCTCAGGGCTTGGGGTGTCCTAAACGCGGCTTCATGGCGACAGAATCCGGTATCCATCCTGACCTCCCGTACGATAGTCTCGGTCATTTTCGGCTAGCCAATAATAATCTCAGGATTAGGTGGCGGCTTATGACTTAGCAGAGACGTGAATCAGACAGAGGAAAGGCTAGATTGTATGACTGGTATGACTGAATTTTCTAACCAACTGGATATGCGCATGAGAAGGGCGAATGGGCAGTTTCTCCGGTTTGTAGTTTTCGTACTGGGACTTTCGATACTGGGAAGTAATGCGTATGCCCAACGAGCTGTCGCCGGCGATTACGATCGCGATGGGAAGAGCGATATTGTGCTGACTCGCAATGAGGGTGGCTTCAAGTTCTGGTTTGCCCGATTTTCCAACGGGACATTCAATACGCCCTTTCTGTTTGGTCTCGCTGATGATGGAGAGGTTGCAGCAGACTTCTATGGTGACGGCAGGTTTCTACCAGCGGTAACACGTCCTGACTCGAATGGATTCGTTACCTGGTATATGCTTGCTCCTACGGCAGAGATCGTTGAGCGACAGTTTGGCCTGCAAGGCGATATCCTCCTCGCGAACCACATGGACCTTGATGATATCGCGGACCTCGTTGCCGTAAGGAAATTGTTGGGAGGGCTTACCTGGTTTACCGAATTATCTTCAACAAGACTCGTTCAATCCTTTCAATGGGGATTGGAAACAGACCTCCCGTTTCTTGCATTTCTCGATGGTAATACTATTGCAGACGCCGTAGTGGTTCGGAAGGAAGCCGGGTTCACGCATTGGTTCGTAAGGACCGACACCGGTACAGGAAGAGCCCCTGCACTCTTTGGTCTTGCAACGGATATTGCCGTACAGCCGGTAGACATGGATGGAGACGGTATCGCCGACTTTATTGTTCGAAGAAACGAAGGTGGTTTCGCATCCTTTTATGTCAGATTCAACAATGCCGACGGGTCAGAGAAAGGCATCACCTCTTTTCAAATCGGACTCGAAAAAGACGACATCGTCTTCGGTAACTATTTCGATCAAGATGTAGCAAATGCCAAAGCGTTTCGTAGAGGTGCTGCTGGTGCAGAGGCGACTTCTTTTGTCAGGCTGCCTGGCACTAGTGCCCAAAGCTATGTCGAAGTCGCATTCGGATTAAGCGGAGATACTTTGATAAGTCCGCAGGGGCTGCCGGTGAAAGCACAAGAGGTAAAGACCTCCAATCCAGTTGCGGGTACGTGGCAAATCACGAAGGAAGATACCAGCAGCTTATGGGTTTTCAGTGAGAATGGTACCTTTGTGAAGAAGCGGGCCGGGCAACCGGTTGACGGTAGAGATCATTTTTCGGGCGCCTACTCTGTAAGTGGGAACGAGATAAGGGGGAGTTTTGTAAACCCTGGTGTAGGCAACGGAGAGATCAGGGGTCGCATCGCTTCAGATGGCACTCTTCTAATGGACTTCATCGAATACTGGCACTCTCCAGCCAAGGTTGTACCCTGTGTAGGCGTCAAGATAGATGGTCCACCTGCGGCCAGCACGCCTAGCCCCGGCGGTGGTTCTATCGGATCGGTCTGCACCACCACCAGATCGCCTTTCTCCGGATTCCTTTGGAAACCAGCTTCGACGCACTCCGGCGGAACTCGAGAAGGACGGCCGATGATCGCGTGGAAATCCGGTCCGCCAAACACCAAATCCTGCTTACGAGTATACGCAGAGAATGGACAAGAAATCTCCAGAGCAGGTTTGTTCGAAGCTAACGGAAAGTATGGAGCTCGCTGGTACACCGGTTGGGGCTGTGGTGATCAGAAGTCGGCGAACGAAATCGCCTCTGCAGCATACGCCGCGGCCGGAAGCACCAACGTATACCTCGAAGGTAATGGGGGTTCGTGTATCGGCCCCATCAACCCCAACGCCAGAAACGGCAACCTGTAGGCCGCGATAGATCGATTGGCGAAAGGGCGCCGGGAACGAGTTTCCTGGCGCCCTCATTCGCGCACCTGGTCCTCTTGTCGGCGTTCGCTTCGTGGTAGAACGGTCCCACGTCCGCTGTCTGAGCGCTGCTTACCTAGTAATCTTCCTCCTCCGCGACCTCCAGTCGCATCCCCCAGATATCGGCAATCCGCGCCGCTGGAGCTTCCAGGGTGTCGAAAGCGGAATGCCAGAGCAGCGCAAGGGAGCGCTTCGCTACACCCTCGATTCCATCCCACGCAACGCTGAGCTGAGATCCGCCGTTTCCTCTATCCCCTGGACGAAGCTTAACTAACCGGAGGACACCTGTCGCATCGCCCTTGGCTATGATGGAGTCATGCGCATGCGAGATACCGAGAATTCCTAGCGCCGCATTTTTCCAAACGATGATCTCGTTTGGGTCAAGCAAGCCTTTGAATCGATCGGTATTCCTGAACGCGCAACGCGAACGCATGAGAGAGGTGATGGCGTTCTCCGAGAGAGGCACTCTAGTAGCGATTGCATGCGGAGTGCTCTCGGAACCATTCAAAGATTCGACAATCCAATCGAGATCCCCTCGCGGATAAGGATTGACATGACTAACATCAAGCAAAATCTTCACAGACCGACACGGTATCGAGCTCGCTTCCTTCGTCTGCGGTCCGCTTCCGGACGTCACCGAAGTCAAAGCGCTCAATTCTATTTTGAACGGCCCTGCGCGCCACTGACGCACGAGATTGTTAGGGTAGTCCTTTCGAGCTCCTTCACCAAGTCTCTGCATGAGTTGTCGCTCGAAGTTTTCAAAGGTGGTCGCCGCATCATGCGCATCTTCGTAATGCGCCCATGCGCTGTCGGGGGGATACTTCGCCTTGCCCGGGTTGGAGTATAGCTTGAATACCAGCGGTTCTTTGGAAAGTCCGTGAAACGGCGGAAGCGAAATGATGGTCGATCCATCTTCCCTTTTTTCGCCACCGAATCGGTTTTCAAGCTCTTCCAATGGGGTAACCCAATCCAGGCCGAGCGGCTTGAGGGGCATGAGGAGCTTTGCCTCTTCAGCTGGAAGAAAAGCCCAAAGGTCAGGACCGCCCAGGGATGTGCGCTTCTCTGAAGGAGGTCGCCTTAATAATTTTGTGAAAAGATGTTTCATGAAGTAGATAAGACCGGTCTGAAGGATCGCTGCCGAGCGTACAGTCCAGGATTCATCATATGGCTAGTACGCGCCGCCCTTCAAGCTTTCTAAGTAAAAGCGTATCTCGGATCTGCTCATTACCAACTTCACTACCTCTCGCCGGCAGATGAACCTTCAAGTGAGCTTTTTGACGCGGTAGTCGTTGATTCGTGTCGAAGAGCCAGACTTCCCTAAAAAAGAAAGGTTAGAAATGGTTTTGAATCATCAAGTCGCAAAGGCTGGGCCTCACGTCCACTTCCGGATCGAGACCCTAGGGCAGCTAACAGGGCAGTGCGTAACACCCACGCAAGTGGAACAGCTCTGCAGTGCTGGGAGTGATGCGGAGTTTCCTTCGCCGAGTAAAGAATCGAAGGACACTCATCGTATAAAAGAGTCCTCGAAGCCAACCACCTGTTACGTCCGGCAAGTATCATGCGGGTGTCCAACCTTCGCTCATCGATGGTCGGGAGCATGTTTCTGCCAGGGCCAGCGGCCCTGCATCTCTACTTCAAGGCTGAAACTGAGAAAGGTCCTGATAACTACTACCACGCCAAGGACGCTTACGCTTCGCAGTGTGGGCTCGACCGCGACGGTGTTTATTATGTCCGCCGCCACGAGAAATTCTAGCCCGAGAAGAATACCCCGACCGAGCTCTCGGCGAAAGCGTTCGAAGAGCTCCTCCGAAGGAACCTTCTTCCTTAGAAGATTCAGCGCCGAGACCGTTGAAAGTATGGCAGCGAGGGCAATGAGCATAACGCCGAACACTTCGAGCGCTCCGGCGCAGTAGTAAGTTAGTGTCTCCAGATGCTGTTTCATGGCGTTCTCCTCCTGTCCGACTACAGCCGGATGGGAGGAGGAGGCATATGAACTGTATCATGCTTGGCCGTCGGCTGGGGAAAAGAGCGTGAGTGCAACCATACTTTCCGGGGGGGCCTAGGGTATTGCGGGATCCGTCCTCTAATGGCCATCATCGGCGTAACAGTTGTCCCAGCCGGTGTCGCTCCTCAGTTTTCTAGGCTAACGAAAGAGAGGACAGGTAAGAAGAACTCTGCAAGCCAAACCGGCTTGCAGAGTTGTTGGCATCACAAACCTGAGCAGAACACGCCGGGGTCTCGGATTTGTGAGACACTACAAGGGCGCGTCACGAGACAAGAAGCTATCCAGTATCGCGAGCAGTTCTCGACGGTATATACCCTCTGGTGCAGCGACAGCCTCAGCGAAGGCTACGAAATCTTGCGGGCGAAACCCGGAATCGGCGGCGATACTGCGCAACTCCTTTGCCAGGCCTTTGGCAGCCTTCTTGACCCCGCCTCCTTTCAGTTGCGGCAAGGAGGACTCCTCAGACGGTACTTCGCTCAAGGCATCCTCTCGAAGCGCGTCAAAACTGAAAGAGGTTTCTGTCAGCAATTCCGCCTGACATGTCTGCCCGTCGAATTCCGGTGCGAACAAAGCGACAAAAAGGTGCATCGGCGAAATTTTTTCATGTCCGCGTTCGATGGAAAGGGTATCTGCTGCCTGAAGCAATTTCCTTGCCGAAGAAAGCAGCTGCAA